>CAIXQW010000147.1 GCA_903921675.1 uncultured bacterium
ACGCTAAATGATATTGCTGTAAAAATTGGCTTAAAACAAATTGTAAAATACAATCGCAATGACCAATACCTACGCAGCAGCCAAATATTTGGTAATGCGCTAGAAGCATTGATAGGAGCCATTTATGTAGATAAAGGTTTTATTAAAACCAAGCAATTTATTCAGCATAGCATTATTAAAATTTATATAGATTTGGATGCATTAGAGCTAGAAGAATCTAACCTTAAAAATAAATTAATTGGTTGGGCCAATAAAAACAAAAGGCATATAGAATTTCAATTACTTAGCGAATCTATAGAAGGCAAACGAAGATCTTTTGTAATGGGCATCACCATAGATCACGAAATTATTTGTCAAGCCAGCGCTAGCAATAAAAAAGAAGCTAGCAAAAGAGCAGCTAAAGATGCAATAGATAAACTAGGTATTGTTTAGAACCAATCTTTATTAAGCAACTTTTTAATAGATATTCTCGTCTTTTATTTGTATTATTTTATAAAAATATTGAGGAATCTTATATCACCAATACTCCTACCTTGCTTACTTGATGCATAGGATTATTAAACCAAAATAATTCAAAATCATCCAGCCCAGTTTCGGTTTCGTAACTTTCCTTTACTTGTTGCATGCTAAGTTGCAAAGCATTGTATATTGATATTTTTGGTAGTAATAGCATTATCCAATCCGCTTGTACTTTACCAAGTTTTACTTCTATAGTTTCTTTTTTTGTAGAAAATATTACTGATGCCATTTGCCACTCTTTGCCCTTTTTACTTTTAGTAAAATAAACTATAGTTGGCATAGCTCCTATAAATATTACTTTTGCATTTGGTTTAAAAGCAATGTCTTCTTCTTGTAAAATAATATCTTGTATATAGTTTTTTGCAATAGTTGTATTGGGCACTTTGTGTGTAAACCATTTTTGTAAAGGCCAATCAAAGCCAATGGCATTCATATAATTAAACAGCGATTTTTTCAATCCATCACTAAATAATTCGTGGTGTGCACCTTTATCATCTTGATGTACAATATCGTTATTCGCAAATGCCCCAAGCGTTGGATTAGGAATGCTAACACCAAATTTTTCTGGAGCTAAACCTACTGGGCTATGGGCCGTCATGGCAAACTGATGCCAAAATGCAGATTGCAAAACGCCAGTTTCAAAAAGCTGTCGTACCATTTCTAAACTATCTATAGTTTCTTGGGCTGTTTGCGTTGGAAATCCATACATTAAATAAGCATGCACCATAATTCCCGCTTGGGTAAAATGTTTATTTACCTTGGCTACCTGCGCTACTGTAATACCTTTATCTATCAACTTTAGCAATCTATCGCTAGCTACTTCTAGCCCACCCGATACGCCTATGCATCCACTTTCTTTTAGCAAAATGCAAAGGTCGCGAGTGAAACTTTTTTCAAATCGCACATTAGTCCACCAAGTTACTGTTAGTTTTCTTTTTATAATTTCTAAAGCTACTGCACGCATCAAAGCAGGAGGTGCGGCTTCGTCTACAAAATGAAAACCTGTTACACCTGTTTGCTTTATTTGCTCTTGCATTCTATCACAAATCAGTTGCGCTGTAATGGGTTCGTATATTTTTATATAATCTAAACTGATGTCGCAAAACGTACATTTGCCCCAATAGCAGCCATGCGCCATAGTTAGTTTATTCCATCTACCATTGCTCCACAAACTATGCATTGGGTTTACAATTTCTATGGCATTAATATATTGATGCAGCCATAAATCTTCATAACTTGGTGTGCCTACTTCGCCTTGTTTATAATCTTTTACTGTTTTATTATTTATATAAATTACTTGATTATTTTCCAACAAAAAAGTTCTCTTTAATTCTTCTTGCTTTATTTTTCCTTCTACAAAATACACTAGATTTTCTACAGGTGCTTCTCCATCATCTAATGTTATAAAATCAAAATAAACAAATACGCTAGCATCGCTAATACTGCGCAATTCTGTATTTGCAAAGCCGCCACCCATCGCCACTTTTATTTGCGGATAATAAGTTTTTATATATTGTGCGCATCTAAAAGCTGCAAATAAATTACCTGGGAATGGCACAGAAATACAAACCAAGGCTGGTTGTTGTTCCTCTAATTTTAATGATAAACAATCTATTAATTTTGTATCTACCAATGTAAATGGCTGTTGCAATGCTTCCTGCAATTCGTCAAAACTATTTGCACTTCTGCCTAGCCTTTCTGCATATCTACTAAAACCAAAATAAGGGTCTATGCATTCTTGAATAAAGTCGCTCATATCTTCTAAATACAATGTAGCAAAGTGTTTAGCCTTATCTGCATTACCCATAGTGCCAAATGCATGCAGCATATCTGCTTCTTGCAACTGGGCAAATCTGCTAGCTTCTGGCAAATAATTTCTGCTAGCAATATGATGCGTAAGTGTAGCATTTTGCGATTGCAAAAACAGGATAGTTTCGTCTATTGTTTGCAGATACCAATCTTTTAATTGATACATGCGCTGTGCATTTGCTGAATAATTTTCTATTTGCGTAACGCTATCAAAAATTTCTTGAAATCCATTTTTTGAAAATAATTTTAATAAAACTTCTATGCCTAAATCTGCTTGATAACTACTAATATTTTTTGTATTTAAAAATCCTTTTAAATAAGCTGTGGCTGGATACGGTGTATTCAGTTGCGTAAAAGGCGGTGTGATGAGTAATACTGTAGCCAATGGAATTTTAAATAGTATTGTAAAAGTAAAGTATAAATTTTTAGCTAAAGCACTTATACAGCAAATATCCTGCAAGCAAAATATCAAACAAGGCTATGCCATAAAAATATTGCATAAAGCGTTTTGTGTAATACGAATGGCTTAATGAAGCACCATAAGCAAGTGCAACTACGCCAAAGCCAATGCCTGCTTGTTTGATACTTACATCTTGCATATTAATAATGCAGTACACCAAATACAGTGCATTTAGCATTACTAAAATTAAAGGCGCTATTCTAAATTCCATTACTTGTAATAATTGTTTTCTTTAATATACTCTCGCACAGTAGTTGGCACCAAAAAGTGTATTGATTGTTTGTCTTTAATTTTTTTTCGAATCATTGTAGAAGAAATACCTAACAATGGCGCATCTACAATTTGGATATTAGGATGCTTTATCATGTCAGCATCATAACCTGGCCTATTATACACAATTACATTGTACTGTGTCAACAGCTGTTCGTAATTTTTCCATTTGGTAATATTTTGAATGCTATCACCACCCATTATAACACTAAATGTATGCTGTGGGTATTTTTCTTGCATATAAGTTAGCGTATCAATTGTGTAGCTAGGCTTTGGCAATTTAAATTCTATAGAACTTGCTTTAAACTTAGGTTGCTCTTCAATAGCTAGGTTTACCAAATGTAAACGATGATTTTCGTTTAGTAAGCTACTTGTTTCTTTCAATGGATTATGTGGGCTTACGACAAACCACACCTGTTTGGCATCTGTAACATCTAATATATGATTGGCAATGATTAAATGACCAATATGAATGGGATTGAAACTACCGAAGTATAAACCAATATGCATGGCTGCAAAAATAGGATTATTTTTTTACCAATTTTACTACATGATGTTGGCCAAAAACATCAATCATTCTGATGGTATAAATACCATCTACCCAATTGCTTGCATCTATTTTATTTTCCATTACAGTACCATTCTTTACCATTCTACCCACAACATCTGTAATAGAAAATTGCTTAACATATTTTGCACCTTCGCAATAAAATATATTATTTGTAGGATTTGGGTAAATAGTAATTAAGTGTTCGAAATTTGTATTATTGATACTTAATAATAAATCAGGGTTTTTAATTACTTTGCTAGAATCTAAAATCCAATTGTTAGGGTCTAACTGTATATTAGTTATATTTTTAGTACTTGGTATATAAAAAGTATTTGTGTTTGCAGAAATATTCAGTAGTAAAGTTGTGTCACCACTACCACTAAAGCATTTTACTTCTAATGGTGTTTTATATAAATTATTGCTAGCCATTGAACCCACATGGTTTATTTTTAATATTATAGCATTACCACTGCTAGTATATTCTGTGGTAAACATCGGATAACCCTCTCCATAAATCCATTGATTAAAAAAGTCTGTTAAGTTTTTTCCGCTTATAGTTTCTGCAACTGTTTTAAAATCTGCAATGGAAGCATTACTAAATGCATATTGCATTTGAAATAAATTTAGAGTTTTAAAAAATATACTATCTCCTAATTCAAATCGCAGGCTGTGTAATACAGCTGCACCTTTATCATAACTTAATCTACTATCAAATATTCTTGCATTAGTGGTATCTGTAAAATAAATACTTCCATCTAATTGAGATTTTACTCTTTTATGCACTGCTGCCATATCACTTTGTGCAGATGCATTACTTTTTAAATATTGCAGAGCCAAATATTCTCCATAACTAGCAAATCCTTCATTAATCCAAATATCACTCCATGTTTTACAAGTTACATGGTCGCCAAACCACTGGTGAAATAATTCGTGTGCATTAAGGGTTAGATTAAAAAAACCTTGTGTTGTCATGGTTTGATGCTCCATACCACCACTAAATGGCGCCATACAATGCCCATACTTTTCTTGATAAAAGGGATATAAATATACTTTTTCTGAAAATAATTCAACCATTTTGGCAACGCTATCAATACTTGCTTTAAAGTTGGGTAAAGTACCAGGATTATCATATACAAAGTTTTGAATTGGTATAGAATCGTTTGGCAAATTAGTTGGATGCGCATAAATTGTATAATCTACATACTTTGCAACGGCTACGGAAATTAAGTAATAATCTATTGGCAGTCTACTTTTCCAATTGAAACGCAATTTATTATTTGGCAAAGAATCTATACTAACCAATACACCATTACTTCCTGCTTTATTAAAATTACTTGTGGTGATAGATACACTGCTACTATCCGCTTTGTCTTGCAAAAACTGTTTACACGCAAACCAATGATAGGCAGAGTATGGTTGGCTTAAACTCCACGTTACAGAGTTTCCCCAACTTGGGCTAACATCTGTATTATAGCCATAACCTATAGCACTAGAGCCTGTTTGTGGGCAAGTGCCATGGTAATAAACGATGATATCAAAATTAGCATTAGCTGCTATAGGAGTTGGAAATTTTGCATAACCTATATCTACTACATGCCAAGATGGAATGATTGCTCCATTATATTTTACACTATCGATTGTATGTGCAGAATGGAGTTCAAAAGCAAAAGTATCAATAGATGTTGCTATCACTTTTGCACCTATCAATGTGCTACCTGCTACATCTAAAGAATTATTTTCTGTACTAATATTTAAGTGGTAGTTGTGCACATCATATTGGCTCATCAATGCTATATCGTTTACTGCAGCTCTTGTTTTTTTAAAAGTATGCATAGCTGGTTCTTGTTTATGCTTGGCACACGGATGCACATAAGCATCTTGTGCTGCTACAGATAAACTAACCATCAAACTAAAAAAGAATACACTTATTTTTTTCATTGGATAAAAGTAAATAAATAAAATGGTATAGTAGATTACATTCGGGGAATGAATAAAAAATGATAGGGAATATTTGCCACGAATGCAGGAATAAAAAAACATTTGTGCATTCGTGGGATTAATAATTTATTTGTGGCAATAATGCCTAAAAACTCAAATGCATACTTCTTTCTTTGTACAACTGTCTGAAGTAAGGGTCTTTTAATGTTTTTATAAAACGAATCGCTTCACCAGTGCTTTTCATTTCAGGGCCTAATTCTTTATTGACATTTGGAAATTTATTGAAACTAAATACAGGTTCTTTAATTGCAAAACCTTCTAGGTGATGCTCCATTGTAAAGTCTTTTAGTTTAGCAGCGCCAATCATTACTTTAGTAGCAATATTTAAATAAGGTATGCCATACGCTTTTGCAATAAATGGAGTGGTTCTACTAGCACGCGGATTGGCTTCTATCAAATATACTTTATTGTCTTTAATAGCAAACTGAATATTCATCAATCCACGAATATTTAATTTCATGGCTATGCGCTTTGCGTAGTCTTTCATTTCTTCTATCACCAATGGGCCCAATGTAAATGGAGGCAAAGTAGCATGGCTATCTCCGCTATGAATACCAGCTGGTTCAATATGCTCCATTATGCCCATGATGTGTACATCTTCTCCATCGCAGATGCAATCTATTTCTGCTTCATTACATCTATCCAAAAAATGATCAATCAATATTTTATTGCCAGGCAAATGCTTTAATAAACTTAAAACAGATTTTTCTAATTCTTCTTCATTAATTACAATGCGCATGCGTTGCCCACCTAGCACATAACTTGGTCGCACTAGCACAGGATAACCAACTTCTTTAGCAACCTCAATAGCATCATCAGTATTGTATGCTGTACCATAATTTGGATAAGGAATGCCCATTTCTTTTAGCATGTCACTAAATCTACCGCGATCTTCGGCTATATCCATATTATCGAAACTAGTACCCATTATTTTGATACCTTTTTCAAATAAACGCTTTGCTAATTTCAATGCAGTTTGCCCACCCAATTGTACAATTACACCTTCAGGCTTTTCGTGTTCTATTATCTCCCACAAATTTTCCCAATACACTGGCTCAAAATATAATTTGTCTGCCATATCAAAATCGGTACTTACCGTTTCTGGATTGCAATTGACCATGATGGCTTCATATCCTGCTTCTTTAATAGCCAATAAGCCATGCACACAGCAGTAATCAAATTCTATACCCTGCCCTATTCTATTGGGGCCACTACCCAAAACAATTATTTTCTTTTTATTGGTTACAATAGACTCGTTGTGCAGTAAAGGTAACTCTGTAGAATTAATATTGATACAACCCTTTTCAAATGTGCTATACAAATAAGGAGTAGGACTTTCAAACTCTGCGCTACAAGTATCTACCAATTTATATACTCTTGTAATTCCTTTTGCTCTGCGATATTCATAAACCTCGTCTTCTGTAGTGTTTAATGCCAATGCAATTTGCTCGTCGCTAAAGCCCATTTTCTTTACATCCCACAAAAATTCATCTGGCACATTTGCAATGTCTTTGAACTTCATCAATTCTTGCTCTTTGGTTACAATCTCTTTTACTTGGTATAAAAACCATTTATCAATCTTAGTAATTTCGTGAATTGTTTTGGTACTTATTCCTTGTGCATACGCATCTTTAATTCTAAAAATTCTATCCCATTGTGGTCGCGCCATTTGGGTTAGTAATTCATCTGTAGTGATGTGGGTTCTATTGTATGTACCTAAACCAATGGCATTGTTTTCTAAACTCTGACAAGCTTTTTGCAATGCCTCCGTAAAGCTTCTACCAATAGCCATTACTTCTCCAACGCTTTTCATTTGCAGGCCAAGTGTATCATCCGCACCCTTAAACTTATCAAAGTTCCAACGTGGCATTTTTACAATTACATAATCTAATGCAGGTTCAAAAAATGCACTTGTAGTTTTGGTTACTTGATTTTTTAATTCGTCTAGTGTATAACCAATAGCTAGTTTTGCAGCCACTTTTGCAATTGGGTATCCTGTAGCTTTACTAGCCAATGCAGAGGAACGACTAACACGCGGATTGATTTCTATGGCAATAATTTTTTCGGTGATAGGGTCTAATGCAAACTGTACATTACACCCACCAGCAAAATTGCCAAGGTCGCGCATCATACGGATGGCTGTATCGCGCATTAGCTGAAACGCAGTATCGCTAAGAGTCATAGCAGGAGCAACTGTTATACTATCGCCTGTATGAATACCCATTGGATCCAAGTTTTCTACAGTACAAATAATTGCAACATTGTCTTTTTTATCGCGCAGCAATTCCAACTCATATTCTTTCCAGCCTATCACAGCTTCTTCTACCAATACCTCATGAATTGGGCTAGCCTCTAGGCCATTTTTCAATTTTTCATCTAACTCTTCTTTATTATGTACAAAGCCGCCACCAGTGCCACCAAGTGTAAAAGATGGTCTTATTACCAAAGGGAATCCAATTTCTTGTGCAAATTCTTTTCCTTCTAAAAAACTATTAGCAGTTTTTGCAGTGGCCACATCAATATTCATCTCTATCATCCATCTGCGGAATAATTCTCTATCTTCTGCTTTATCAATCGCTTTAATATCTACACCAATCAGACGCACTCCAAATTTTTCCCAAATACCTAACTCGTCGCACTCTTTACAAAGGTTCAAAGCTGTTTGTCCGCCCATAGTAGGCAAAACAGCTGTTATGATATTTTCTTCTAAAATTTGCTCGATACTTTCTGGAGTTAATGGTAGCAAGTATACTTTATCTGCCATCATAGGATCTGTCATGATGGTAGCAGGATTGCTATTGATTAATATTACTTGAATCCCTTCTTCGCGCAAACTGCGTGCTGCTTGGGTTCCACTGTAATCAAATTCGCAAGCTTGACCAATAATAATAGGACCAGAACCAATGATTAAAACGGAGCGGATGGAAGTATCTCTAGGCATATATTCTAATTTTGACTGTTAAATGCTTTATTTTGAATGGGAAATTGCATTCAAAAAAAACAAATTCCGCAAATATACAGCAAAGCTTTTTAGCAAGATAGTGTTGTGGAAAAGAATTGAAATGATTTTTGGGGAGATGATGAAGAAACTATTTTGCACCTAATTAAGTTCACTTTATCTATTTTCATTCATTAACTTAGATTATGCATGCTTTATCCATGAAAACAAAAGAAGTATAAGGATATAAAATGGTAAATGGTGATTTAGTACCGATTGAAAAATAAAAGCTCAACAAAAATTTGGAAAATCCTAATTCACCACCAAGCTATCTGCCCCACTTACCTTGCTTACATGGCAGCAATCTTTTTGAAATTGCAAAACGGTAGATCCTTTTACAACATTATTTACTAGTGCTTCTACTAAAAAAGATTTTGGTGTATTGATAGCAGAAAAGCTACTCATTTCTCCATCACTAAAAATTGTAAAAGAGTTGGTGTTGTTTTGGCTTATTATAGTAATTGGCAAATTAGTTGCCATATCTGTAATACGCGCAGCATCTGGTATTGTGGCATTATTTTGTGCATCTACAGTAGTAATTTTAAATTCTCTAAATTCCATAGTACACATTACTCCATCACATTCCATTTTGGGTTTACCACATTGAAAGGCCATTGTTGTAAATGCAAAAAATAAAAGTACCGCTGCTAAAATGCTAATTGATTGACGTTTCATAAAATATTATTATTGTTTCAAATTTAAGACGATTTATTATAAGCCAATCTTTGCAACACAGCTAATTATTTTTATTACCCATACATTTGCCTTGCATCTAATATACATTGCTGCATACTAGATAATAATGCATTTGGTTTATTAAGTAATTCATCGCTTATTAATTGTTTAAATATTTTATCGCGTAAATCTGCACTCGCTCTTTCATATAAATATACAAGAGATGCATCTAAAGTAGCTGTAACATGCGCTTTATGTATGGATTCTTCTTCGTAAAAATTTTTATAGTCGGCTATCCAATATTGCAGAACATATCCACTATCTAACAATAACTCTAATAGTAACAATTTTTTTTCGGTTGATGTTTGCATCCATTCTGCACTAGCATAATCGAACAAAGTGCGCAATGTGCGATGCTTGTACATAAAACCCATAATTTTATCCATGCGTGATTGATAATGTAACTCTTTCATAATTTACTGATATTTATTAAACAAAGAAAATTAGGTATTGCATAAAGGATGTATGTAGTGGTTGGGTAATTTTTCTTACTTTTACACCATAATATGATACGTGTATTAATAGCCAAAGTAGGATTGGATGGGCATGATAGAGGCGCAAAAGTAATAGCTGCCGCTTTGAAAGACGCCGGCATGGAAGTAATTTATACTGGCCTTAGACAAACACCAGATATGGTGGTAACAGCTGCATTGCAAGAAGATGTAGATGCAATTGGTGTAAGCATTTTAAGCGGCGCACACATGACTGTTTTTCCGAAAATAATTGCTTTAATGAAAGAGAAAGGCATGACTAATGTATTACTTACTGGAGGTGGCATTATACCTGATGATGATATGAAAGTATTAAACGAAATGGGAGTGGGGAAATTATTTAGCCCAGGAACTCCTACAATAGAAATTGCCAATTATATAAAAGAATTTGCCGCTAATCACAGGGTATGAAAGCCGAAATAAAACTGAAAGGTAATACACTTTCCGATGGCTTCATTCTTGAGCATCGGGATTGGAAAATCTATAATTCGTTCCTCTTTTTGATTTTCCTAATAAAATACAATAAAGTTTGTTTGAAAAAATTTTTGCATATTATCTAAAATAATTCACCTTTAAATTTAATAAAAAAATATATGAGAAAAATAGTTTTATCTGTTTGCCTTGCAGCAATGGCAACTAACTTATTTGCTTACAATTGGTCAAGCACATTAAAAATGGGCAAAGACAAAAATACAAAAGCAGGAGTAGCTTACCTAACAGCAGAAGAAGATGGCATGCTATTTTCTTGGGCTAGTGGTTCTGGATACACTTCTAATTTAAGGTTTTCTATGTTTATCAACACGGGATTTAGATATAATTATAACCTAACCAAAAATGTAGCTTTATACACTGGTGTGGGTATAAAAAATGTGGGAACTTCAGATAGATATATTCCTTTTGTAGGCACAAACAAAATTGTGTCTAGAGCAAGAAGCTATTTTGTAGGCGCACCAATTGGTGTACGCATTGGCAACTTTAAAAAAAATACAGAAGTAATACTTGGTGGTGGTGTAGATATTACTGCAAACTATCAAGTTAAATCTTGGACAGAAGGCAGTAAACATAGCACCAAAGTAAAAGACAACTGGTGGTTTGATGATACATATACCAACCTTGTGAATCCTTATATTTTTGCAGGATTTAAGGTAAAAGGAGTAGGATTGAAATATCAATTTTACACTACCAATAATTTAAAAAACGGCAACACCAATTTACAATTTATTAGTTTGATATTAAATAATAATCAATCAACCATGAAAAAAAATGTAAAAACTAAAAAAATTAAAAAGTCAATCAATTCAATATAATAAAAACAAAAGAATGAATTTCAACACAATTTTATTTGCAGTAGAAAACAACATTGCTACTATAACCATCAATCGTGCAGACAAAATGAATGCATTAAATGCAGATGTCATTAACGACATCAGCGATGCATTAGACCATATTATGAGTAATGCAGATATTCGCAGTGCAGTAATTACAGGCGCAGGAGGCAAGGCATTTGTAGCTGGAGCAGACATTAGCGAATTTCCAACCTTAGATAGCAAAGGCGGCGAAGCGTTAAGCACTCTAGGCCATGATAAATTATTTAGTAAAATAGAAAATTGCAGTAAGCCTGTTGTGGCTGCCGTTAATGGTTTTGCACTAGGCGGCGGATGCGAACTAGCTATGGCTTGCCACTTTAGAATAGCTAGTGAAAATGCTAAATTTGGACAACCAGAAGTAAACCTTGGATTAATACCGGGATATGGCGGCACACAACGTTTGGTGCAATTGATAGGAAAAGGAAAAGCAATGGAATTGTGTCTTACTGCACATTTGATAGATGCCAATGAAGCTAAAGAATTAGGACTGGTAAATTATGTATGTACATCAGAAACATTACTGGAGCATACTTATAAAATTTTAAGTACTATCAATACCAAAGCGCCATTAGCTTTAGCAAAAATTATTACATGCATAAATGCTGCAAATGTAAATACTGGTTTTGCAGTAGAAACAAAATTGTTTGGCGAATGCTTTGATACTGCCGATAAGAACGAAGGTGTAGATGCATTTTTAAACAAAAGAAAAGCAGAATTTAAAGGAGCATAAAATTGTTTAAATCTAAATTTGTAAAAGCCGCAATTAAATATTGCGGCTTTTTTATGCAAATGTTTGTATAGTCCTAAAATAAGTTGACATAAAAAGCGACTTATATAATGAAATCAAGCAAAAGAGACTTTTTAAGGATTGATAAATTGATTATCAAATAGGCAGTAAATGTTATTTTGTTTGCTCCCTTTTTTTCTTTCCTTACACATATCTTTAAAGCTATTCTTAAACTCTCATTCTTTGCGGCGTGCCAATGATAGAAAATGATGGTGTATAATTGTTGCCTAATTAGCGAATCAATTAATGGAATTAGCAGAAGAACTTTATATTTGCTACTATAAAATGTTTTACAGCAATAACAATAGTAAATTAAACAATACTCATCAGGAGTTATCTATTGTTGTTTCCTTTTTTTACATTGTATTATTAGCCTTTGCAATATTTTTTTATAAAGAAAGGCTTTGCACAGATACCGCATATTATTTTTATAAAATTATCAATGAAAAAAATTTGCATGTAGAGCATCAAAGATATGTGCAAGCATTTGCAGAATTCCCAGTATTAATTGCAATGTATTTACATGCTTCCTTACAAACCTGTGTGTTAGTTTATTCTATCACACATGTTATTTTCTTTGCAGTCATAGCATTCTTATTATTATGGAGGTATAACAATATTTTTTATGCTTTACTTATTTTAAGCCTACAGTTAATAGGTATTGTTTGGGGCGCTGTAAATCCAATTGTAGAGCATTATTATGGCACAGCACTTTTAGTGGCTTTTTATTGCATTCTGATAAACACAAAAAAAATAAATATTTTTACCCTCTTACTATTATTAATACTAGCATTTTTAGGGCTTACAAGCCATCCATATAACTTAGTATTGTTTATATTTTTGCTTATCTTTTTATATTTGTCTAATATTCAAAAAAAGCAATTACTATATTTTGTATTGCTAGTGCCGGTATTTATTTTATTTAAAAAAAATAACACTAGTATTTATGAAACAGAAAAAATAAACTGGATTTTTAATATTACTAGAAACAAGCATTATTTACAATTATTATCTGCTGCTTGGTGGTTTCATTTTTGTAAAATGTTGTTGCTATATTATTGGCATTTGCTATTAATATTTTTTACGACATTGTATGTTTTATTAAATCAATGTAAAAATATACATGAATTGGTA
>CAIXQW010000148.1 GCA_903921675.1 uncultured bacterium
TATATTGACCTCACTAGATTTTTAATACATATTATACCCAACCTCTATCTCTAATCATACTTAATATAAATCAAACCCATTCCAACATTTACACCACTACATTTGCAAGATGCAAGAGTTTAAAAACAATCGCATTATTGCCAATTGGTTGTATGTAGGTGTGGTTATGATAATTGTGCAAGTGTTGCTAGGTGGCGTAACACGCCTAACAGGTAGTGGATTGTCTATTACCGAGTGGAAGCCAATCATGGGAGCATTGCCGCCATTGAATGAAGCCGAGTGGATAATAGCGTTTGATAAATATAAGCAAATAGGGCAGTACAAATTTATTAATGCAGATTTTACATTGTCCAATTTTAAATTTATTTTCTTTTGGGAATGGCTGCACCGCAATTGGGCTAGGGTAATTGGTTTAGTATTTTTTATTCCATTTGTTGTCTTTATCATCAAAGGAATGATTCCTAAAAAATACATTTGGCATTTTGTAATTATATTTTTCATTGGCGCTTTGCAGGGATTAGTTGGCTGGATTATGGTAGCCAGTGGCTTGAATGACGATATGCTTTTTGTAAATTATTTTAAACTAGCTACACATTTTCTGACAGCACTATTGGCGCTGTGCGTAGTGTATTGGTATGCACTGTTCTTTGCAGATAATAGTAAAGAAATACTACTAGATAAATTCGATTTAAACACGATTAATAATAATAAACCAATAATTTTTTATCTTATTAATTATAAAATTTACATCGGTACTTTACTTGCCTTATTGATAGTGCAATTAGGCTATGGTGCATTTATGGCAGGCTTAAAAGCCGCCGCCGCTGCACCTACATGGCCTAGTATCAATGGCGCTTTTGCGCCAGATGGCATGTGGGGTAAAAGCTTTTACAGCCATCCAATTAATGTGCATTTTGTGCATAGAAATTTGGCATATATAATTACCATTTTAGTTCTGCTATTTACTATTTCTGCAGCTACAATAAAAAATAATACTACTTGGACCAAAGCCATCAAGTGGCCAATGGTATTTGTAGTATTACAAGTTATTTTAGGCATATCTACTGTACTATTAGCCAATCATCCTGCGCGCAATGCCATGGGACCATTCGAGTGGAGCGCACAGTTTCATCAGTTAATTGCTTTGTTTCTATTATTAAGCTTAGTAAAACTATTTTACTTAGTAAGCCATCCTAATAAATCTACCTAAATCTAAACAAATCTTCTTTATCAATGTTCTATCAATAAGTTTGCGCAGCAAATCTCACCTTAAATAGGCTCACTTAAAAGATTTTTTTTGAATTGTAGATACTTTTAGCGTAATTTGATTTCGATTCTAAATCAAATCAATGCAAGATATTTTACAGAATATGGTTCGGATTTTTTATCTTTACCCATCTTATTTAAAATAATAGCTACACAAACCATCAATACGTCAATGAAGAAAGGACTTTTTATTTTATTAATCTTTGCTTTACCACTAATCAGTAAAGCGCAATATAGTTGGGATAGACATTGGGATATTAAAGCACACGAAAAAGGGCAATTGCATTTTCAGTTGGGTGTAGCAGTGCCAACACCTCATTGGAACAAGGATTCTAGCACCTTAGAGATGAAAACAATGCGTATAGATAATAAATCTTTCGAAAAGTATAAAGGGGAAAAACGTTACGATTTATTTGGTGCGGGTCCATTTTATGCTCGCTTCGAGTATGCCTTCAATCGTAAGTTAAGCGTAAATGCAGGTATTACCTACACCAACTACAAATGCCGTTTTTATAGAGATTCTATAGATGTAAATATTGGCAAGCCAATTGCTTGGGAATATGGCATTTTGGTAAACAATATCAGTTATATGGCTCGATTAAACTATCATTTGTATGTAGATACGCGTTGGGATGTATATATTGGTGGAGGTTTAGGCTATGATATGTATATGTATAAAAGTTACACAAAATATCCTCCTCAAAGTTTATTATTTAATGGATATTTTAAAGCACCACCGCCAGTAACCTTTGAAGGTAGTGCAGGTTTTAGATATTTCTTTTTAAATAGAACAGCATTTTATATGGATTTTGGTTATGGTAAAACATACTTAAATGCAGGCTTTATTGTAAAAATGTCGCAGCCAAAAATCAATCGCTCTTACTAGTAGTATTTATCAGCTACTTCCAAGCTAATTTTTTATTAATTTCGCATCAAATTCAATATTACAGCAATGCAAACTCAATTATTATCTATTTACGAAATCGGCAATTTTATCGGACACTGGTCATGTGTGTTATTCATGATTATCATGGCTGCAGGTTTAGTTTTCTGCATGAAAAAATATTTAAACTAATTTTTTATGATAGATGCGCAAATAGCATCCATTCGCAAAGAATATATGCGCGCCTCTTTATTAGAAGAGAAAGCTGCTACAAATGCTATTACACAGTTTAGCAATTGGTGGAATGACGCCTTACAAGCCCAAATAGAAGAGATTAATGCATTTGCATTATCTACAGTAGATCAAAATAATTTTCCGCATAGTAGAATTGTATTATTAAAAAGTTTTTCAGAAAATGGATTTATATTTTTTACAAATTATTTAAGTACCAAAGGGCAAAATATTGCACACAATCAGCAAGTGTCTATTTTGTTTTTTTGGAAAGAATTAGAAAGGCAAGTACGTATTCAAGGCATTGCATCCAAAATACCAAAAGCAGATTCCGAAGAATATTTTTTCAGCAGACCCATAAGCAGCCAAATAGGCGCACATGCTAGCGCTCAAAGCCAAGTATTAGCCAATCGCAAAGCCTTAGAAGATAAAGTAGCCCTATTAGAAAAACAATTTCAAACAGAACCTATTACTATGCCCGACTACTGGGGTGGCTATCAAATACAACCTAAAGAAATAGAGTTTTGGCAAGGCCGCGAAAGTCGTCTGCATGATAGGTTGCGCTATACTTTACAAGATGATAAGGCTTGGAAGATAGAGAGGTTGAATCCGTAATTTTTTATTAAATATGAAATGCGAATTGCTCCAAAAGGCATCTTCGCCTTTGGATGTGTGTTATGGGCTCCAACCCATTATTTACCATTTTCATAAAATGTTCTTTTATAAATATACTCACCACAAATCATTATCGATATTTATTTTTTACTATTTAAAAAAGCATGTGGCTGCGATTGTATGTCTAAATCTATTTGTCCTTTAGGTATATGCAACAAAAAAAAATCAAACAAATAAGTAAACGATTTATTTTTTCCTTAAATTAAAAATAGCCATTGGATATTCTCCAACGGCTATGTAATGTCTTTTTTATTTATATAGATGGTACTACATAAACTAACTATTACTAAAATTATTTAGTAGCAGTTTTTGTAAAAGCAGTTACTTTTCTAGGGCGATGTACCCCGAATGAACCTTTGAATCTTTTACCTTTTTTGGTTTTTTTATCGCCTCTTCCCATTGTAAAATGTTTTTTAAGTTTGCAAAAATAAAAAAACCGCGCCATAAAACGCGGTTTTTCTATAAAATAATTTTAAAACTATTTTGCAACTTTCGTAGAAAGCTCTTTACCAGCTTTAAATTTTGCTACTTTTTTAGCAGCAATTTTAATTTCTTTACCAGTTTGAGGATTGCGACCAATACGAGCAGCGCGTTTGCTAACACTGAAAGTACCAAAGCCAACTAATGTAACTTTGTCACCTTTTTTTAATGTAGCTGTAACGCTGTCTGTAAATGCATCTAATGCTTCTCCAGCTTGCGCCTTTGTAATGTCTGCTTTCTTAGCAATTGCTTCGATTAATTCTGCTTTGTTCATAATTTTTGTTTTTTTGATTTTATAAAGTTAATAATAATACGAAAATACAAATCATTTTTACAATTCCAAATTTTTTTTACCTTGAAATGCAAGCCTATAAAGGATTTGCACAACTTATTCACATAAAACAATGATTCAGCAAGGGTTTTACACTTTTTTTATGCCTAAAGCCTTGATTTTATTGATAAGGATGAGAAGGTAATATTTTAATAATGCACAATTTGAATAGTATAAAATTAGATAATTGTATTATTTACGTCTATTACAAACCTTGTTTTATTACCTTCGTGCTTTTTACAAAATATGGCTACTATTTGGAGATGGAATATTGCACAAAGCGCTGAGAGAAAGTGGTGGCAACGCTATTTGAAAAATAAAAATGTAAATGAATATCTTTCCTGGAAAAAAAAATATTGGCAAGATTTTTTAACCCAATGTCAACCTTATTTTAACCTACTAAGTGCAGATGCCTCTATACTAGATGCGGGTTGCGGGCCTTCAGGCATATTTATTCAGTTTCCGCAACATGCCGTTACTGCATTTGACCCTTTACTCGATGCATACGAAAAAGATTTACCACATTTCAAAAAAGATAATTATCCAAATGTATCTTTTATTACAAGTAGTATCGAAAAATTTTCAGCTAATAAAAAATACGATTATATTTTTTGTCTCAATGCCATTAACCATGTACAGGATATTCAAAAAGGGTATGATAAATTAATAGAATATTTAAAACCCAATGGAATATTAATTGTAAGTATAGATGCCCATAATTACTCTTTCTTTAAATTTTTATTTAAATTATTGCCAGGCGACATTTTACATCCGCATCAATACAATGTAACAGAGTATAACCAATTTATTACCAACAGAGGCCTACAAATTTTAGCAACCAAAAAATTAAGGCACGAATTTTTCTTTGATTATTATGTGCAAATAGCCCAAAAGAAAAGTAATGTATAAGCCCAAATAGCAAGTTATGAAATTTGAACCAGGAGATAAAGTTGCGTTAAAAAAAACAGCCGAAGAAGGCATAGTAATTAGCATTTTAGATAAAAAAATGGTGGTAATTGCTATCAATGGTATAGAGTTTCCTGTGTTTGAGTCAGAAATAGAGCATCCATATTTTAATTGGTTTACAGATAAAAAATTTATTACCAAAAAAGCAGAAAAAGTATATATAGATAATATACCTAAAGAAAAACATAAAACCGCCAATCTCGCTAGCTTTGGTATGCACTTGGTAATGATGCCAGTATATAAAAATATAAGCGATGATGACGTTATTGAAAAAGTAAAAGTATATATCAGCAACAATCAGGCACAGGCTTATGGCTTTCATTATTATTTTGCAAGCCTACATGGCGAAACTTTTACTATCAATAGCGAGGTAGCTGCCTATTCAGATTTTTATTTGCATGATATTAGCTACGAGCATTTGGCTACCAATCCGTATTTCGAATTTAGCTGTGCGGAAATTATTAGTAATATTCAAAGTAGTATCAATCAGTTTCAAACAGAGTTTAGTATCAAACCCAAAAAGTTATTTAGCCTTTTGCAAGAAATGCATTTTGCCAATAAGCCATTTTTTACTCATTTTTTGTTTAATACCCAACCTCATTTAGCTAATGCTGTGCAAGCAGATGTAACTCCATGGGCACCTAATCAGCAAAAAACAGTGTTTGAACCCAAGAATAATACTGCAAATACTGAAAAAACGATTTTGCCAGTACCTAAACCAATAATTGTAAAGCCAGAATTTTCTATAGAGCAATATTTTACAAATCCATACGAAATAGACCTACATATCGAAAAAATATTTGCAGATCATATAAATTTATCCTCCGAAGAAAAAATAAATTTTCAGTTGGAAATTTTTGCGAAAGCCCTAGACATGGCTATTTTAAAGGGTCAGAACAGCTTAATTATCATTCATGGAGTGGGTAAAGGCGTATTAAAAAACAAAATTCATGAATTGCTCAACCAAACCAAACAAGTACATTCATACGTCAACCAATTTGACAACCGGTATGGTTTTGGTGCAACGGAAATATTTTTCGGGTATTAAATATAAATATTGGTAAAAAATTACTATTTTTAACAGATTAATCAAGAATAAAAAATGAAGAAGTTATTATTACTATTTACTGTATTCCTAATTGTAGGATTGTCGCAGCAAGCTAAGGCGTCTCATGCGGCTGGTGGAGAGTTAACTTACGAATGGTTAAGCGGAAGTACCTACCGTTTTACATTAAAGTTTTATAGAGATTGCACTGGAATTCCAGAGCCAACTAATTTCAATATGTGTTATTACAATACTTGTAATCAAACTTATTACAACCAAACATTAGTAAAAACTACTACATTGCCTAATGGTAGTCCAAATGGAACACCTGTGCCTACAGGTTGTCCAAATCCTACAGCTTGCCAAAATAGCACTAGCACTATTCCGGGGTTCGAAGAGTGGTGGTATCAAGGAGATGTAACATTGGCTAGCCAATGTACAGAATGGGCTTTTTGGATTTCTGAATCTGCAAGAAACCCGCAATACAATATTGGTGGCGGTCAGTTGTATATTTTTACTACGCTTAATAATTTATTAGCACAAGGTAATAGTTCTCCTAATTTTTCTTTCAAACCAGTACCATACATATGTGTAAATCAGGTTTGGACATATAATAATGGTGCTTATGATGTAAATGGCGACTCTTTGAGTTATGCTTCTGTAGTTCCATATACTGGCGCTTCTTCTGCAGGTACAGGTACAGGTAATTGTACAAATAATTATCCTCCGGGTAATGTGTCTGCAAATGTTGGGTTCCCAGCTTATAACGCTGCAACAAGTCCTTTCCCTAGTATGTTTTTTGGTATTAATTCTTCTACAGGTATTATTCAATCTTTACCAAATCAGGTAAGCCAAAATGTAATTACAGTAGAAGTATCTGAATGGAGAAATGGCGTAAAAATTGGTACTATCTTGCGAGATATTCAGATAGCAATTGTAAACTGTATTGTGCCAGTACCTACAGCATCTATACCTTCTGGTAGTTTAGGAGGCTTAAACTATAATCCAACTACTACTTATTACGATGCTTGTATTGGAGATACTGCAAATTTTTGTGTTTACATTACTGGTCCAATAGATACTGCATTAATTTTATCTAGCAATAATGCAGCATTAACCCTGCCTGGTAGTAGCACTACTATTACCGGTACTGGAACAGATAGTGTAATTATTTGCACTAGCTGGCCTATTACTGTAAATGATATAGGCTTGCATGTTATTACTTATCAATATCAAGATTCTAACTGTTTGTACAATCCTATATCCGTAATTAATAGTATGACGGCCACTATTTATGTTATACCATTTACTGCAGGTTTTGGAGATACATCTATTTGTGCAGGGGCTTCGGCACCGTTGTCTGCAGTTGGCGGCACTGTTTTTAACTGGACAGTTCTACCAGGCGGCTCCCCACTATCATCATTAAGTTGTACAAATTGTGCTAACCCAATTGCTACTCCAAGTGTTACAACTAGTTATGTGGTCACGAGTAATTTAACTTCGGCATGTTCAGATAATATTGATACGGTAACAGTAACTGTAGCAGATACTATTGATGTAAATGTGGGCCCTGATGTAACTTTATGTGCTGGTGGAAACTATCAAATGATTGCAACAGTAACTCCTGCTATTGGGAATTATGCTTATACTTGGTCTCCTGCTACAAATCTGAGTGCTGCAAATATTTTAAATCCTGCAGCTACTAATATGCAAAATACAACTAATTATGTGTTGACTGTAATACCAAATGGCGTAGCTGCATGTGCAATAAAAGATACAATGAGGATTAATGTATTGCAAGGGTTTGATATTAAAAATAATGATACCACCGTATGCGAAGGAGAAAGCGTATTTATTGTAACTACAGGTTCTTCTGCTTATAATTATTCTTGGACTCCTACTACAAATGTAAGTAATCCAAATATTCAAAATCCAGTAATTACACCAGATACATTAACTACATATGTATTAACTGCTAGCTACCCAGGTTGTCAAGATTCTGTGCAGTCTATTACATTAGATATTGAAAAAATACCATATGTAAATGCAGGTGTAGATAGATTAATTTGCCAATGGGATACTGCACATTTATCATCTAGTGTTACACCAATTGTTGCAGATCCGTTTTATACATTTAAATGGAGTGTAGATAGTAATTTAAGTAATGCAAATATTAGCGACCCTTATTTTGATGGTTTAGTTACCCAAGCATATACAGTAACCGTTACTACACCCAAAGGTTGTAAAGGTACAGATAAGGTAATTGTGCAAGTAATTCCAGGAGGGTTCCTTACTTCTGTGGGAGATCAAAATTATTGCCCAGGTGATACAGTATCCTTAAAGGGTAGTGGCGTAAATGTTGCTAATTTTTATTGGACACCAGGAGAATTTTTAAGTGATAGCACAGCAGCTACAACTTTAGCTTACCCTATATCTACTACTATCTATACATTGTATGCTAGTGATGTAAATGGATGTAAGGATACAATTACTACACAAGTTTTTGTTGCATCTAACGGTACCATTAATTGTGGCCCAGATGTAACTATATTTCCTGGCGATGATGCAGACTTATTTGCGCAAGGAAACTGTAGCAATTGGTCTTGGGCACCTATTACAGCACTTAGCGCTACTAATATTATTAATCCTATAGCACAGCCATCTGTTACTACACAGTATGTAGTAAATGGGACTACTGAATTTGGCTGTACTGCTACGGATACAATAGTTGTAAATGTAATACCGCAAAGCGTAATAAAAATTGCAAATGCCTTTAGCCCAGGTAATGGAAGTAGCGTGAATGATCAGTTTAAAGTACAACATTTAGGAGATGCAACATTAAATTATTTCAGAATTTATGATAGATGGGGAGTGATGGTATTTGAATCTACAGATATTAATAAAGGATGGAATGGTAGATATAATGATGTACCACAACCAATTGGTACTTATGTATATCAAGTAGA
The DNA here is from genome assembly GCA_903921675.1 of uncultured bacterium. Classification (GTDB taxonomy): domain Bacteria; phylum Bacteroidota; class Bacteroidia; order Chitinophagales; family Chitinophagaceae; genus CAIXQW01. The sequence goes on from CAIXQW010000148.1 coordinate 8,844, forward strand.
TGCACAAGATAATACAGGTAAACATTTTATAAAAACAGGAAATGTTTCTTTAATTAGATAATTTTAGTAAAGAATATTTAAAAAATGCCAAGCTGAAAAGTTTGGCATTTTTTGTTTTAAGCTATTGGGATAATTACTTCTATCTTTACTTTTCTAAGAAAGAAGCCAAATGAAAACAGAAACATTTATAAAAGGATATTTTTTAGCAAGTGCAATTTGCGGATTTTTAATGTTTGTATTATTAATATCGCAGCACCAACAGAATTATAGACTACCATTGGTATTAAGTATTAGTTTTGGAATTGGATACTTATATCTAAGAAAAAAATACAATAGAAATAAAGTTTAATTCATTTCTAATTTGCGCAACTTAGGCGCTTTCCAAGCAGTAATGATTACAACGATAAAAGTAATGATACCGCCAACTATTACACTTGGTATGGTGCCCAAATACTTAGCAGCAATGCTACTTTCTACAGTGCCAAGCTCATTGCTACTGCTTATAAATAGCATATTTACACTAGCTACTCTACCTTTCAATTCCTGAGGAGTATTTTTTTGCAATACGCTTTGTCTAATTACTACACTTACGCAATCTGCCATGCCGCCAATAAATAGTATTATAAAAGATAAATATACATTGGTACTAAGTGCAAATAATATCATACATGCACCAAATATAGCAACACTCCATAATAATTTTTTACCAGCGTACTTATGCAATGGCAATACAGTAAGAATACCTGTCAATAAAATACTGCCTAAGCCATGGGCACTGCGTAGCCATCCAAACCCTACTGCGCTGATGTGTAAAATATCTTTGGAAAAAACCGGTAGCAAAGCCTCAGCTCCTCCAAATAATACTGCAAATAAATCTAAACTTAAACATGCTAATATTAGCTGATTGCTAAATACAAAATTTAGTCCTTTAGTTAGGCTCTCCATTACACTTTCTTTTACGGTAGAAATTATTGCCGGTTTACTACTAATATTCATTGCACTAATTACAGCAATTATCAAACAAGCTATCGTCATCACACTTACCATATGCATGCCGCTGTATGCCAAGATAGCACTGCCAACTAATGGGCCTAAAATACTACCTAAATACCAGGCTGTGGTGCTCCATGTAATTGCTTGCGCATCTTTGCCATTAGGCGTTACAAGGCTTAAAATGCTAAATGATACAGGAGCCAAAAATGCTCTGCCTGCTCCATTTAAAAATATTAAACTATACAAACCTATTAAAGTAACATTTAAGCTTGCAGGATTGAAAGAACTACTTAAATAGCCAATGCCAATTGCTACGAACAAATATCCAACTACTACAGCTAAGTACATTTTTTGCTTATCTGTTTTATCGGCTATATGGCCAGCATTTAGGCTAAATAAAAATGCTGGAATAATTTCGGCAAGGCCTATATAGCCAATATTTAATACATTGTGAGTGACGGTGTAAATATGATAACTAAGTGCTGTAGCTTGTGCATACAAACTAAATATTACAATAAATCGCAATATCATATACATGCTAAATTCTTTATTGCGCAATAAAGCCAATGCCGCGCCAAAGCCATTTTGTTGTATAGTCATGCAGTCGCAAAAGTAAGTGTTGAATTTGGAATTAGAAAAATTTATAATTTTCGCCATTCATCACAAATCAAAAGTTTGCTTGTGCAATTCATATTACATTTGTAAAATAGTTTTGAAAAACATATTTATATATCTACAAAATGCATCTACTGTATGGCATGAATTGCGCAATAATAAATTACGCACTTTACTTAGTTTATTAGGTATTAGCATTGGTATATTTTGCATCGTAGGTGTATTTACATTGGTAGATAGTTTAAAAAATAATATCCAAGATAGCCTTAGCACTTTAGGTAATGATGTTTTGTATGTCAACAAATTTGCTTGGATGCCAGAAGATGGTGAAAAAGAATATCCTTTTTGGAAATATAAAAGCAGACCACAAGCCAAGCAAAATGAATTGAAGTGGATTAAAGAAAATGTGCCTACAGTTGGCTATGGTACGATGATTTTTAATGAAGGAGTAAATTTGAAATGGAATGGCAATACTGTAAGCGGCACCTTAAATGCTGTAAGCTACGATTTTATTCATATGCAAAATTTAGATATTGCAAGTGGTAGATATTTTACAATAAGCGAAATGGCTGGTACAAGTAATGGTATTATTATTGGCGAGAATGTAAAAACAAATTTGTTTCAAAGTATTAATCCAATTGGAAGAAGTATAAAGGTGTATGATAAAACCTTTACTGTAATTGGAGTGCTAAAAAAGAGAGGACAAGATGTAACCGGAATGCAATTGGATGATGGTGTAATTACTTCTTACAATTACATTAATAGTTTTAAAAATATTGAAGATGATAAAATGGAGTTTCAGGATAATACGATTTTATTAAAACCCATAAAAGGCTATCCTGTAAAAGACATGAAATACGAGGTAAAAGGCGCGCTGCGTGCTATTCGTAGAATTTCTCCAGGTAAAGGTGATACATTTTCATTTAATTTATTGAGTAATATTCAAGGCCAAGTAGAAAGCATTTTTGGTATGGTAAATGTGGCAGGCTTTTGTATTGGTTTACTTTCTTTGCTTGTAGGGGCATTTGGTATTGCCAATATTATGTTTGTAATTGTAAAAGAAAGAACCAGTCAAATAGGATTAAAAAAAGCAATTGGAGCCAAGCGTAATGTAATATTAATAGAGTTTTTAGTAGAAGCTGTAATGCTTTGTATTGTTGGTGGATTGATAGGAATTGGCATGGTAATGTTGCTAGCTTGGATAGCCAATTCATTTTCAGAATTTCCAGTTGGTCTATCACTTAATAATTTTTTATTAGGCGTAGGTATTAGTGTAGTTGTGGGGATTTTAAGCGGCTTAATTCCTGCGCAACAAGCAAGTAAATTAAATCCTGTAGAGGCTATTAGGAGTTAGTATTCAAAAAATCAATCAACTTTGCCATTGCCTTTTTTCGATGGCTAAATTTATTTTTTTCTTCCAGATTCATTTCCGCAAAAGTTTTTGTGCTACCATTAGGTACAAAAATTGGGTCGTAGCCAAATCCTTCATTCCCTATTGTTGTGTCAATAATTGTTCCTTCACAGATGCCAATAAATTGGAGCTGTTGCCCATCTATAATTAATGTAATAACTGTTTTAAAATATGCATCTCTATTGGATGAATCTTTTAAATTATGCAATAATTTTTTAATGTTTTTTTCTGCATTTGCATCTTCTCCAGCGTATCTAGCACTTTTTACACCCGGCTCTCCATTTAGGCTAGGCACTATCAAACCCGTGTCTTCGCTAAAACAATTTTTACTATAATTACTAAAAATAAACTTTGCCTTCGTTTCCGAATTTTCTTCTATTGTATCAAATGGTTCTTCTATTTCCTCAAGAATATTTGCTTCGCTCAAACTAATTATTTGCAGCTGTGCGGGCAGTATACTTTTAATTTCTTTTACTTTATTAGCATTATGGGTTGCAAATATTAATTCCATTTTATATTTTAATTTTTTTGGATAGTGCAATTAAATCTTAAATATTTTTTTCAAACTTTCCCATAAACTTTTTTTAGCTGCAGCATCATTGAGCATGGTGTGCAAAGGCATTGCTATGATTACATCTGCATTATTTATTTTTTGCACAACATTTATTTTTGGAGGCAATTTAAATACTTCATTGGCAATATATATTCCAAAGCTTAAAATAATTTCTGGATTAATGCGTTTTATTAATTCCAAAGTTTGTTCTTGCTGTTGAATAATAGCCATATAACAATCATCTGCACCAATACCACAAGCCTTCAGCATGTTATTTAGCATTGTTTCGCACTCATTATTTTCATCTTTTGGGTTTTTAAAAATGAGTATTTTCTTTTCAAATTTTCCAAGTAATTCCGGCATTTGGTCCAAAATGTTATCCACAAACAAGGTTTCGTTATATATACTTAATATCTGAGTTGTATCTTTTTCCATTTTTATTTATTTACCTTTACCACTTGGCAATATCGCCTACAAATTTAATACGCTTTTAGTATATGGAAATCATCACACAAAAAGTTTCTGATAGTAGAATCAATCAAGTAGATCCACTAGATATCAAATTCGGGAAAATATATAGCGACCACATGTTGGTAGCAGACTATCAAAATGAGCAATGGAGCAAAGCAGAAATTGTTCCTTACGAAGATTTGGTATTAAGCCCAGCTACAACTTGCTTACATTATGGTCAGGCAATATTCGAAGGTATTAAAGCTTACAAAACACCTAGTGGCGAAGTAAAAATTTTCAGACCATATGAAAATTGGAAGCGTTTTAATCTAAGTGCGCAACGCATGGGTATGCCAGACGTGCCAGAAAATATATTTATGGATGGCATGAAACAATTAATAGCTTTAGACAGAGATTGGGTGCCAAGTAGCGAGGGTTGTAGCTTATACATCCGACCTTTTATGATTGCTACAGATGCATTTATTGGTGTAAAACCTGCAGAAGAATTTAAGTTTATAATTATTTCTAGTCCTGCAGGAGCATATTATGCACAGCCAATTAAAATATTTGTGCACGACAAGTATACGCGCGCTTGTGCAGGTGGTGTAGGCGAAGCAAAAGCAGCAGGGAACTATGGCGCTACCATGATGCCAATGATGGAAGTCCGTAAAATGGGCTACGACCAAATTTTGTGGACAGACGCAGTGCATCATAAATATGTGCAAGAAATTGGAACCATGAATGTATTTTTTGTGCTTGGAGATACAGTAGTAACGCCTGACTTAAAAGGTGGTACTATTTTGGCAGGTGTTACACGTGCTAGTATGATAGAAATTTTAAAAGAAAAAGGAATAAAAATAGAAGAAAGACCAATAAGTATCGATGAAATTAGTGCTGCCTATGATGCCGGCCAATTAAACGAATGCTTTGGTGCAGGTACTGCTGCAGTAGTAGCGCCAATTGCAGAGTTGCATTACGAAGGCAAGGATATGAAAGTAAACACACCAAAAGAAAATTCTATTACAGATATGCTTAAAAAAGAATTAGCAGATATTAGATATGGAAGAATAGATGACAAACATAATTGGATGTATAAAGTTTGCTAATCTTTTAATTTTTAAATTATTAATGTGTTCGTGCATTAGTGGTAAAAATATGGCCACAAATGCACGAATTTTTTTATTGTCTGTACACGAAAATTTCTTAAAAAAAATCATAATACACTTTAATGCATATGCGACAATCAGTTAGGACTAAGATACCAGATTTTGTTGTTTGATTATTGAGAATTGATATAAAAGAAAATTTAAAGCACATATTCGTGCATTCGTGGCATTTTTTACCGCATTAAAATTACATCTCCTTTTTTTACATATTCTACACCATCAGCAAGGCACTTGTATTTAAAGAAATAATAATAAGTACCCATATCGCAATCTGCATTTTTATAACTGCCTTCCCATTTGTCTGCAATGCTTGCAGAAAACCAAACCTTTTCTCCAAATCTATTATAAATTTCAAAAGATTTAAGTTCTAAATTAATAAATGTTTTAGCATAAAAATCATCATTCAAGCCATCTCTATTAGGTGTAAAAATGTTGGGGAAAAATATAGACTCGCAACAAGTAGCTGGAGCAATAAATACTTTATCTAAAGCGATACAATTATTAGCATCTGTAATAATTACACTATAGTTGCCTGTAAATAAATTATTTATAGAAGCAGTAGTTTGAGGTGGAGTAATGGTCCAGCTATAGGTAAATGGTCCTGTGCCTCCAGAAATTGCAACGCTTGCACTGCCATCGTTATTTACACCAGCACATCCAATATCTTTTTTTGTAATTGTAGTAGTCATAGCTGGGCTTAATAATGCTATATTTATAACAGTGTCTTTTATACAATTATTCCCATCTTTTACTTGAATAGTATATGTACCAGGAGTTAAATTGGTAAACACTCCTGTTGTTTGTGTGGTACTTGGTGGAATAAGTGTATAACTCAAAGTGCCATTACCACCAGTTGCTACTTCTGTAATTTTTCCATCATTATCTCCTGCACATTTTATATCCGATTTAATCAATGTAATAATATCTATTGGTGGTGCTGTAGTAATAATTGCCGTGCTGCTTACTGTACAATTATTTGCATCTTTTATTATAATTGTGTAGGTATTGGCATATAAGCCAGTAAAAGTACCTGTAGAATTTACGATGCCTATTGGTTGTAAAGTATATTGCAAGGTGCCACTTCCTCCGGTTGCAGTTGTAGTTAATGAACCACTACTTGTACCTGCGCAATTAGGACTAAATACAGCTAAATTATTAATATTGATGGTTGGTGATGCGGTAATAGTATGTGATGCAGTTTTTGTACAATTATTTGCATCTGTTACTACAATTGTATAATTATTTCCACCCAAATTATTAAATATACCAGTGGTATTATTGGTGCCTGTTGGTAGTAAAGTATAATTCAAACTACCTGTTCCTCCATTCGCATTGCATGTTATAATTCCATTGTTTGCGCCACTGCACAATAAATTTGTAGAACTAGCAGCTATGCTTGCATTAATAGCATTTGGTTGAGTAATTACAAATGCATTTGATTTACTACATCCATTAGCATCGGTAACGGTTAGGGTATATGCGCTTTGGCTTAATCCATTAAATATACCTGTTGTATTAGAAATTGCACCAGGATTTAATAAATAAGTAATAGCGCCATTGACATTACTAGAAGTTACTGTTACTGTGCCATTTGTTCCTCCATTGCAAGCTACGTTGGTATTTATTTGCGAGGTAGTTAAAATATTTACAATTTGGGTAGAGGTGCTAGCAGCATTGCAGGGACCACTAGCTGTTACAGTTACGGTATAGGTTCCTCCAGCACTAAAAGTATGAGTTGGATTGGATGCAGTACTTGTATTGTTGGCACCACTAGTTGGATCACCAAAATTCCATGCAAATGCATTAGGGCAAGGGCTAGATGCACTAGTAAATTGTACTGTATTAGCACCTGTGCATGCCCAAGTAAAAGATGTTAAATTTGCAGGTGCATCATATACTGCTACACTATCAAAAGCAAATCCATCATAGTTGTTGCAACTACTACCTGCACCAAATGCAAATCTAAACTTTACACTAGGCAAGCCTCCTAAACCAGTTAGGCAATGTTTGGCTAATACCCAGCCATTGCTGCCTCCGCCACCTTGGCAAATACCAGATGTGCTGCCACTATTACCACACCAGCCATGTTTTACAATAGCTAATACATTTGTACAGCTTCCACTAGAACCTAAATGGGTAATGTTCCCAGAATTGAACCAATTACTAGTCATACAATTTACAGGGTCTGTATTTGTACCTACGTTTATCCAAGTAGTACCGCCATTAATGCTATATTGGAATGTAGTCCCATCATAAGTATTTTCGCATTCCCAATATATTTTCATGGCAATGGCGGGATTTGGTATTGTTGTAAAATCAAAGCATGGACTTTCTACCCAACTCCTTTCGCAGTTAGTATATCCGGTACCTGTTAAACCGTCTGTTACCCAGCATTTCAGCCCAGCGCCAGCAGTTGTAATATTGGTTTTACTAGGCAATCCCCAAGCCCATGTATTTGAAGAGCCTCCGCTAGTCCAGTTGCCATTGGTGGTTTCAAAATTTTCAACATAAGGATAAACTGTTACACATTGTGCATTACTTCTATTTGGCAATATGAAAAATATGCTAACAATGATTAATCCTTTTAGTAAATGTTGCATTTTAAATAAAATGTGGTTTAATATGCAAAGGTAACGTTTAGATATTAAGTTACTAATATCAAATGCAATAAGTTTACATTCTATCAACTGATTAGGATAAAAAGATAAATTTTGCTCAATGAAGCTATACTTAAAAGCCATAATGCAGGGAAATTGTCATAAATCAGGCTGTTAACAGCTAAAAAAGGTAATAATTATCTATTTTCATAAAAAATTATCTTACCTTTGCAATCCTTAAAATAAAAAAAGGAATTTATAAAGCAATGCCTACTATCCAACAACTTGTGCGTAAAGGTCGTACAATTATTAGAGCTAAGAGCAAGAGCCGTGCATTAGATGCATGTCCTCAGCGCCGTGGGGTTTGTACTCGTGTGTACACCACCACTCCTAAGAAACCAAATTCAGCGTTACGTAAAGTAGCCAAGGTTCGTTTAACAAACAAAATTGAGGTTATCGCCTACATTCCAGGTGAGGGTCACAATTTACAAGAGCACAGTATCGTATTGATTCGTGGTGGTCGTGTAAAGGATCTTCCGGGTGTAAGATACCATATTGTGCGCGGTAGCCTAGATACTGCAGGTGTTAAAGACCGTAAGCAGTCTCGTAGTAAATACGGTACTAAAAAAGAAAAAAAGAAAAAATAAAATCAATTCATCACTAATAAAAATTAGGGTATCAACTGAGTAAAGTGTTCTAACACTTGAAAAAAATCTGGGTGGTAACCGATCCTTTTAAAAAAATAGAAATAAAATGAGAAAACAGCAAGCCAAAAAATTGCCTTTAGCACCAGATCCGAAGTTCGGAGATATTATGGTGACACGCTTTATCAACTGCTTAATGTGGGGCGGTAAAAAAAGTACGGCACAAAATATATTCTACGATGCATTAGACAAAGTAGAAAAAACATTATCTGAACCAGGTTACGAAGTATGGAAAAAAGCAATGGCTAATGTAACTCCAGGTGTAGAAGTTCGTAGTCGCCGTATTGGTGGTGCTACTTTCCAAATTCCTAGTGAAGTAAGACCAGACCGCAAAATATCTTTATCTATCAAATGGATGATAAAATATAGCCGCGATAGAAATGGTAAAACAATGGCTGATAAATTAAGCAATGAAATCATCGCAGCAAGTAAAGGCGAGGGTGGTGCAATCAAGAAAAAAGAAGATACACATAAAATGGCAGATGCAAATAAAGCATTTAGTCACTTTAGAGTATAATTTTTCAATAAACAATTTTTAAAAAGCAACTGTTAATAATAATGGTTGCTTTTTTGTTCTACATATAATTTTACAATATTCAGACTATTTTTTCTCGTTTAATGTATAACTTTAATTAAATATTAAATTTTCTACAATGAAAAAACTATTTACTATTATTATTTTATTGATGAGTCTGCATTCATTTGCAGGAACTAGTATTCAGCAATTAGCGTCTGTAAATAAAGAATGGTTGCATCATCAATATGAATTTAAAAATATTGAAAATAAAAATATAGAACCAAAAAATGCAACAGCACTCATTCAATTTCATTTATTGCATGTAGTAAATATTTTATCTGCAACTAAAAATTCAGCACTTTCTGTATCTGCACAAAACAATAGGACAGCTTTGCTGGCAAAACTAAAAGTATATGCAGAAACAGGTATTTTCCCAATCAATACATTTTTGCCATACACCAATCCTGTGTTTATAGATGATGATGGTACGCATTGTGCGGTAGGCTATTTAATGCAACAAAGTGGTTCTGAAGATTTAGCCCAAGAAATAAATGCAAAACAGAGATTTGCTTTTGTAAGAGAAATTAAAAATCCTAAAGTAATAGATTGGGCAAATGAAAATGGATTTACTGTAGATGAATTAGCTTGGATTCAACCAGGATATGCGGCATCTGCACCTATGGGTAAAATAGCAGAAGGTGTAAATGGAACAGTGCGCGCAATTGTAGCAATAGATGCTAATACATACATCATTGGTGGGGATTTTACTACAGAAATAAAAAATAATACTACCTGTAACCATATTGCTATGTTTAGTTTTGATGGTGCTAATTGGCAAATTACTCCGCTACAAAATGGCTTGAATGGTCCTGTATTTGCATTATACAAAGACAATAATAAAATAGTAATTGGTGGAAATTTTACGGATGCAAATGGAGTAGCTGCAAAAAATATAGCACAATACGATTTGCTAAGTAGTGGACAACCATTTGCTGCGTTGGGCAGTTTGGATAGTACTGTATTCACTATTACAAAATATAATAATCAAATATTTGCTGGAGGAAAATTTGCAGATGCAATAAAATATTGGGACAATAGTGCATGGAATAATTTGGCAAATAACTTGATAGCCAATGGCGAAGTAAGAACACTAGAAGAGTACAATAGCGACTTGTATATTGGTGGAAAATTTGATATACTTACTGGGGCATTTCGTAAAAATATTTTGCGCTATAATACAGCAAATGGTATGCAAATTTCTAATTTTGGATGCCCAACTCCTGTAAACGATTTTTGTATTTATAAAAACGAATTATTGGCTGCTTGCGATTTTGTGGAATACAATGATTCTTGTGCAATTGCTAAATTGGGCAATACAGATTGGGAAATAGTAGTAAAGCCTTATGGATTAAGCACATTGACTGGCAATGCACTAAATTGCTTTATAATGCAAGATACGAATTTATTTATTGGAGGTAATTTTGATATTAATGGTATGATGTATGCTGGCAAGCATTTAGGTAAATTAAATAGTTATTTATCGCAATACTATATCGAGCCAATTGCCAGCTTGGATGCTGCAGTATTAACTGGAATTAATAGTAACAACAAAATATTTATAGGTGGGAGTTTCGTAAATAATACAGTAAACGCAAATCCACCAATGCAAAATTTAAACAGGGTTGGCTATTTCAATGCTGACCCATCATCAATTACAACAGTTCAAAACGATTTTATATTTTCTGTGTTTCCAAATCCAATTACAGAGAACTTTACCATTCAATTAAATGAAAATTATAAAAATGCCGAGTTTAAAATTTTTGATTTGCAAGGCCAATTAAAAATGATTGGAAAAGTAACTACCGGAAAAATAAATATGGAAAAGTCAGATTTTGGATTATACCAATTGGTAGTGTATCAGGGTAATAAAAAGGGTAGTGTTGTAATAACAAGGCAGTAGCAGCTTTCACTACTAATGACTTGCTATTTATCTAATCTTATTGCTCTTTAATTTAAATTGCCAATCAATTTATCTTTCGGGAATTTTACGCTGTATTGTATTCTTACTTTTTTAGTTTCGTTTGGTGCTACTTCTAGTTTCCATGTTAATACACCTGTTTCTTCGTTGCGCATGGCATCGCTTATTTCTAATACTTCTACTTCTATCTCTTTTTGGCTGCTAATAGGCAATTGATCTTTTAGTAATAAATGGATTGCTTCTTTACGAGTATTTTTTACTTTTATTTCGTAAGTAACAGTATGTATTTTATTGGTGCCTATCAATTTGCTACTGCAAAAATCTTGTACTTTCTCTCTCTTAATTACTAATTTTTTATCTCTGCCAAGACTAATGTTTAAAGTGTCTTGCGTACTATTTGGGTCTATAAAACTTTTGCCTACATAAGTGCCATCAAAAATAATATTTGCTGGCCCTGCTACTAAATTTAATGATTCCCAATCTGCTACTTCTGCTACTAAGAAAGCTTCCTTATCCATTTTTGGCACACTGTAGTATTTATAAATTGCAGGCACTTCATATTCTTTCATTGCCACGCTATGTGCTTTGTTATCGCTAGGTATATCGTAAGGCAAGTCTATATCAAATGTTGCATTCAAAGCAGTTTCTGTAGTGGTGGTAAATGCACCAATAGTGCTTTCTTTATCTCTTGCATTGCCAGCATCATCCATACCAAAAGATTGTACTGTATTCATTACAGCAGCAGGTGCTTTTGCATTTTTATAGCCATAAGAATTTTGTCCATAGTTAGGGGTGTAGTAATTTAAAAACCAAGTACTTAATATTGGCATGTTACCACTTTGGCTAGGGTTACTAGTGCTAAGGCTAAGCTTTACTTTGTTCCAATTTAGTCCTGTGTTTTGCACAATATTTCCTTTGTAAATAATTTTTAATGGGCTTTTTGTGTCTTTTGTTTTAAGGTCGTATACTGGACTCCATGCAGCAGTATAAGTTACATAGCTAATCGTAAATGTAGTATTCGCAGTTTCGTTGCTCATTACTTGCAAGCGTATTTCTCCTTTGCCTGTTTCTCTACGTGCTATTCTTTCATCTATTTGGTTTTGTAGTTTACTAACCAATTCTTGTTGTTTGATTTCTTTTTGTTGCAAGGATTGTACCATGGCCATTATTTCTTTGTGCTTGCTAATATTATAGTCTATCAACTTCTGCAATTCGGATACATTTAACCCACTATTGTCGCCTCGTACAATTCTATTGGCTTCTAAAATTGCTAATGCATTTGTTTGCCCTGCTATTAAACTTTTTGTGCTTGCTAAATCTATACTTACATTTTTTAAACTGTCTTCTAATCTCAATACTTCATTCGTTTTATTTTCGCTGCCTAAAAATTCTCTAACAAAACTTACACTCATTATAGTAAGGTCTGTATTGCTACCTACCTGTATACTATTTTCGTCTACTGTACCACTAATGTTTTTAATAATGATTTCGCTAGAGCCATTTGGTACATTTACTTTGGCGGTGTGGTTTAGTTCTGCTCCATTGCTATAAACTGTTACACTATTAAGTGTAGCATTGGTGGTTTGTGCAAATGCATTATTGATTAAAATACATATTGCTACTAGTAATACAATTCCCTTTTTCATATTTTGTAAAATGTTATTTGGAGCTAAGACGCAAATGTGCTTTCTATTCCATAAAATGAAAATGCTAAATGTGGTAATGTTTTGTGAATAGATAAAATGAACCAATTTTACAATTGTTAGACTTTCAGCTAAATCTATACTTTTTTACCCACTTTTAGCTGAAATTCAAAATTTAGCCTAGTGTTAATAGGTATTTCAGGAAATGATTATTTATCTTTTACTTCTTTTTCAATCACTACTTCCAAATCATTGACATCTACACTTACTGGTAGTAATCCAAATTGAATAGTAGCTTTATTATTGCTACCTATTTCTTTTACTCGCGCTACTTGATTGGTACTTTTCATGCGTACCAAATCGTTTAGTTTTATTTTGCCACCTACTAAAATATATTTTGCATCAAATTTTTTCTGTAAGCTTTCTTCAATATTTTTTGCTTTTTTATGAAACAATAATGTTTCCATATTGGCAATGGCCTCACTTTTGTTTTTGGTATTTCGCCATTCAAATACTGCTTGTTTTATTTTGCGCTCCTTATCTTTTAGTTCTATTAATTTGTCTTCAGTAATTTTATTTTGCAATTTTAGTTTTTCTAATTCTTGCCTGTGCTTTTCTTTATTCAATTTTATTTTGAATTCGGCATTCATGCGCTCTTGCTCTTGCAATAATTTTTTTAAATCCAGCTTATCTGCTTCTATGCGTTGTGCATTTTGTTCTGCACTAATCAGCAGGCTATCTAGGTCGTATTGCTCATTATCTACCAATTTTTTTGCGCGCTCTATTATTTTTTTATCCAAGCCAATTCTTTCGGCAATGCTAAATGTGTAGCTGCTACCAGGTTTGCCAATTTGCAATTTGTATAATGGCATTAGATTATCTTCATCAAACAACATACTACCATTAATTAGGCCCGTTACTTTATTGGCCATTATTTTTAGGTTTAAATAATGCGTGGTAACTATACCAATAGAATGTTTTTTTGCCAATTCTTCTAATATCACCTCTGCAAAAGCACCACCTAAATTAGGGTCGCTACCACCGCCTAATTCATCAATAAAAAACAAGGTTCTACCATTTGCATTTTCTATAAAATGCTTCATGTTTAGCAAATGGCTACTGTAGGTACTCAACTCAAATTCCAAACTCTGCGTGTCGCCAATGTGTATCATTATTTGTTTAAAAATACCCATTGTGCTATTGGCTTCTACAGGTACCAACAAACCACTTTGTAGCATTAATTGCAATAATCCAACAGTTTTCATGGTAACTGTTTTACCGCCAGCATTTGGCCCACTAATTACCAAAATTCTATTGCTGTCATCCAATGCAATATTGGTTGGGATTGTTTTTTTATGCAGTTTATTATTATATAAAAATAGCAAAGGATGATACGCCTTTTTTAAATCCAATACACTTTTATCTATTACTGTTGGATGGTGCGCATCCATATCAATTGCTAGTTTTGCTTTTGCTTTTATAAAATCAAATTCACCAATTATGGTTTGATAATCGGAAAGCAGGGTAGCATATATAGAAAGTGTTTTAGTGAGCTCTAATAATATTCTATTTACTTCGCGGCGCTCATCGTTTTCTAAACTAAAAATATCGTTGTTTAATTCTATAGTTTCTTCGGGTTCTATAAATGCAGTTTTTCGCGTTTCGCTTTCGCCATGCAAAATACCTTTTACTTGTCTTTTATTTTCTGCAAAAATGGCAATTACTCTTCTGCTATTTAAAAAACTTTCTTCAATATCTGTTACATAACCTGCCTTATTTAGTTTGCTGACAATCTTATCAAATATTTTGCGCAGTTCATTTCTTTTACGAAACAAACTCATTCTAATAGTCATTAAATCTTCGCTAGCAGAGTCTTGTACATTTCCTAATTCATCTATAATACCATCTATAGATTCTTTAATTATTTTTTCATAATAACTATCCTGAATTATAAATGTACAAGCAGGATATGCTTCTCTTTTTTCTGTATCAAACCATCTAAAAATATCTTGAATGGTAGTACAAAGTTTTCTAATACTCAACCATTGCTCACCAGATAATCTGCTGCCTGTAATGCTTAATAATTTAATTTCTTTTTGTAAATTAAAAACATGTTGCAGCGGAAAGTAAGCACCATTTTGTTGCAAGCTTTTAAACTCTGCTGTTTGTGCTAGCTGATTTTGAATAAAAGATAGTCGAGTATGCAAACGCAAAATTTTAGCCTTGCCAATACTGTATTCGCAGCTGCAATGAGCTATTAAAAGTTCTTTTACTTTTTCGTACTCTAATTGTACTAATGCCGATTCTGGAAAATAACGCAAATGATTCTAATAATTTTAAAGTGCAAATGTCGTTGGATTGTGATGCACAAACAAATTAAAATTATTGATGGAGCAAATGCAGTATCATTAAATTATAATTTCAATTTCTTTTTCAATGCTTTCAATTCCGGCGCACCAACTATTTCCCATTGTTTTTTGCCATTGTTATAATACATCAACACAGGAATACTTTTGATTTTTAATTCATCAGCCAATTGCTTATGCTCATCTACATTTACATATTGTACATATAGTTTGTCTGCATAGTCTTTAGATAGCTGCTCTACTTGCGGTTTCAATACCTTACATGGGCCACACCAAGGAGCAAAAAACTCTACCAATACAGGCTTATCTTTTTTTACCATAGCCAAATAAGTGTCCATGCTCATGCTAGTATTTTTTACAGGTATATCTGTTACTAAATTTTTTGCAGCACCGCGCCATGCCATTATACCGCCTTCCATATTATAAAGCGTAGTAAAACCAGCCTTTGCCATTTGCTTACAAGCACTACTACTTCTACCACCGCTTAAGCAATACACATATACTGGTTTAGATTTATCTAATGTTTTTATTTGCGCATCAAATTCATCTTCGTTTACATCCATATTGATTGCATTAGGCAAATGCCCTCCGCCATATTCGCCTGCGGTGCGCACATCTATTAGCTGTACTTCATTTCCTTTCACCGCTTTTTCAAATTCGTCTATTTTTAAATTGCTAATAGACTGCGATGTGCTTTGGCAAGCCATACCAATTAAGATGATTGCAAAGAATAATATTTTTTTCATATTGTAAAATTAGTTACTTATTAATTGTGTTTTGTTTATGCTTCGTAAAATAAGAGAATTGCGCAAAGGTATTTTTTAGTGTTTTATTATAATGCAACTTTTATTACAAAAATTTATTTTAAAATAATTCTTTAGGCAATACTCCTTCGTGCTGCAATAGCCATTGTTTTTTATCTAAGCCGCCACTAAAGCCAACTAGCTTGCCATTATTGCCAATTACTCTGTGGCAAGGTATGATAAGGGGAATTGGGTTTTTGCCATTTGCAGATGCCATAGCTCTAATAGCCAATGCATCACCCATATCTGTAGCCATTTTTAGGTAAGAAATGGTTTTGCCAAATGGAATGGTTTGTAAATGGTTCCATACTTGCTTTTGAAAGGCAGTGCCTGCTGGTGCTAATGGCAAATCAAATATTTTTCTGCTGCCATCAAAATAGGCTAGCAGTTGATTCTTGGCTTCAATAATAATATCATTTTCTTTGTCCATCATGTTTTGCATGTCTTTGCTAAAGAATAAATGTGTTACATTATATTCGCTAGCTAAAATTTGTAAATCTCCAATAGGAGAGGGGATGACGGTAGAAAAAATTGCCATTATTTATAGTTGGGTGCAGGAAAATATTTTGCTATTAAAAGCCAAAGGTATTTATTTTATTAATAAATCATATTTGCAGTTTGCTACTTATTTCGCTAATGTGTTGAGGAATATCGCCTCGAATGCAAGAATGAGGTTTTGTGTACTACCACGTATGCAGGAATGTCTTGATGCTTGTTGTTTTTTTTAATGTTTATTCTAAAATTTTTATTTGCAGATATTCTTGCATTCAAGGCAATTTTGCCTCTGATATTCTTGCATTTGAGTCAATTAAATAAACTATTTGTTGTACTTTGTCCTTAATTTGTATAGAAATCGTTAAAAAGTAGCCTAAAACATTGGATATTTGAACCAAAACTTTTACCTTTGCCGTCCCTAAAATAGGTTCTTAATTATTTACGGACTGGGAGTTGCCACATGGAGTGGTGACGTTAAAACCAAAAACAATTTAAAAATGGCTAAAGAAATTACAGGATATGTAAAGCTACAATGCAAAGGTGGCGCGGCTAATCCGGCACCACCAATTGGTCCAGCATTGGGTTCAAAAGGTTTGAACATCATGGACTTCTGCAAGCAGTTCAATGCTCGCACACAAGACAAAGCGGGTAAAGTATTACCAGTATTAATCACAGTATTTGCCGACAAAAGTTTTGAATTTGAAATCAAAACACCGCCAGCTCCAGTACAATTAATGGAAGCAGCAAAAATTACTGTAGGTTCTAAAGAAAGTAATCGTAACAAAGTAGGTAAAGTAACTTGGGAGCAAGTGAAAGCTATCGCAGAGGATAAGATGCCAGATTTGAACTGCTTTACATTAGCTAGTGCTGTAAGCATGGTAGCTGGTACAGCTCGCAGTATGGGTATTACCGTAGACGGAGAAAACCCTTATGCTAATTAATTTATTCACCATTAAAAATTGTAAACAAAATGGCAATTACTAAAAAAAGAAAATTAGCAGAAGCTAAAATAGATAGTACAAAAAATTATACTTTAGACGAAGCGTCTAAATTAGTAAAAGAAATCAACTGCACTAAATTTGATAGCAGCGTAGATTTACACATTCGTTTAGGTGTAGATCCTCGTAAAGCAGATCAAGCAATCCGCGGTACAGTTACATTACCGCATGGTACAGGTAAAACAAAATCTGTATTAGTATTATGTACTCCAGATAAAGAAGCAGAAGCAAAAGCTGCAGGTGCAGACTATGTGGGTTTAGATGAATTTATTGCTAAAATAGATGGCGGTTGGACAGATATCGATGTAATCGTAGCTACACCAAGCGTGATGCCTAAAATCGGTCGTTTAGGTAAAGTGTTAGGTCCACGTAACTTAATGCCGAATCCAAAAACAGGAACTGTAACTAACGATGTTGGCGCTGCAGTAACTGAAGTAAAAGGTGGTAAAATTGCTTTTAAAGTAGATAAAGTAGGTATCATCCATGCTTCTATTGGTCGTGTTTCTTTTACTCCACAAAAGTTAAAAGAAAATGGTCAAGAATTAATTAATACAATTTTGAAATTGAAACCTTCTAGTTCTAAAGGTGCTTATGTAAAAACAGTAAGTATGGCTAGCACAATGAGTCCAGGTATCAGCATAGATACAAGATCAGTTCAAAACTAAATTTGGTTTCACATTAAAAAAAAAATTATCATGCCAACACAAGCAAAAAATCAAGCGATAGAATTATTGAAAGAAAAATTCTCTCAATATGAAAATTTCTATATTACAAATACAGAAAGCTTAACCGTAGCTCAAATAAACGGATTGCGTAAAACTTGCTTCAACAAAAATGTTGAAATGCAAGTTGCAAAAAATACATTAATCCGTAAAGCATTAGAAGGATTAGACGCAGAGCGCTATTCTGGTACTTTTGATGCATTACATGGTGTAACCGCATTAATGTTTAGCGAAAACCCAAAAGAGCCTGCTATGATTATTAGCGACTTCCGTGGTAAAAAGAAAGGACAAGAGCGCCCTACTTTAAAAGCAGCATTTATCAATGGTGATATTTTCATTGGTGATAATCAATTAGCTACTTTAAAAGCGTACAAAACGAAGAACGACTTAATTGGCGAAATCATCGGGTTGTTACAAAGCCCTATCCAACGTGTAATTGGTGCTTTAGAAAACAAAGATGCGGCTAAAGGCCCTGCAGCAGCTGAAGAAGCAGCTCCAGTGGCAGAAGCAGCACCTGTAGTAGAAGAGGCTCCAGCACCAGAAGCTACACCAGAGGCTACAGCAGCAGATGCGGCTCCAGAAACTCCAGCAGCAGAATAATACAAACAACATCATTTAAATAAATGTTACAATGCTTCCAACAAAATAACATTTTAAACAATAAACAAATCACAATTTAAAAAATAAAACAATGGCAGATTTAAAACAATTCGCAGAGCAATTAGTTAATCTTACAGTTAAAGAAGTAAACGAATTAGCTACAATATTAAAAGACGAGTACGGCATTGAGCCAGCAGCAGCAGCAGTAGTTGTAGCAGCAGGTGGTGGTGCAGCAGACGCAGCAGAAGAAAAAACAGCATTCACTGTAGTTTTGAAAAGCGGCGGTGCAAGCAAATTAAATGTTGTAAAAGCAGTAAAAGATTTATGTGGCTTAGGTTTGAAAGAAGCGAAAGAATTAGTAGATGGTGCGCCTAAAAACATCAAAGAAAATGTTTCTAAAGCAGAAGCTGACGATTTAGCAGCTAAGTTGAAAGAAGCTGGTGCAGAAGTAGAAATTATCTAATTTTTATAATACACAAAATTTTATTGAAAGGGTTGGAGTTTATTCTCCAACCCTTTCTTAATTTTAATGCTATGAACAAATTACTAGTATTCTATGTTACGAAAAGTCTTATTATGTTATTGAATATATTAATACGCATAGTACTTTTTTATTTTGGGTTGAAAAAAGATAAGGCTAGCCGTGAAATATTTTATTTTACAAATGGCAAATTTAATTTTATCGATTTCTGCCACAAATTATAAGTATCTTTGTAATCTAATTGATAATTGTATATTGCACATTATGAATTACTCAGCTGGGGCCGCCAGGTTTTGACAGCGTAGATCCTTGAAAGTATAAGCATGTAGTGCGTTGTATCATTAGCACTTTAATCTGAAGGTTCAACAATCAATCGGCAACGATTACGCTATGGCTGCTTAGTCTATTTAGATTAACCACCATTATGGCCGCACATTTCAGCTAGGTTTGTCAGCTACGTTGTGCCGCCTTCAAAAGAGAAGACGAAATGCTGCAAGAGTAGGCTGTGCCTCTTGCAAAAGACCCATCCAGCTAAGGTAAATATTGGTTTGTTTAGCTCCGGTATTTGCCCAACAATTAATGCTAAAATAAACATGTAGAAGGCTTTTGATGAATATGTTTGGACAGGGGTTCGACTCCCCTCGGTTCCACTTAAAAGAATGAGAAACAGAATTAGAATGAATGCAAAAGAATTCATTCTCATTTTCAAACTCATTCTTTTTTTTAAATCTATTTTAAGAATTTATGAATCTTTCCATAGGTATTAAAGCTTTTTAAAGTTTGCTTCACTTTCGCAAAAGAAAAATATGCTTTTTTTGATGCAGATTTCCTTTTTTTATTTTACTGCGAATGCTTGCAAGCATTGGTTATAAGCCAATACAAATTATATATTTTAGGGGTTCAACAATCAAAATCTTTATAAGTTAGTTATATAGGAAATATGCAACCTAATATATGGTTCTTTATTGCAAGGTCGGCTGAAACGTAGATTTGGTCTAGGTTTTCAAATACATGGGTTGCATAATTGATGAATTGTTTTGCCTCATCATTTGCACCATTTATTTTCGCAGTAGATGTTCTAAGTTAATTCAATGCACTTACCAGCAGTTGGCAGTTTTGCTATGTGTGACTAATTATTACTACCAAGTGCTATAGTGTATGGCATTAGTGCACCGAAGTAAGCTTGGCAGTGCATAGCACGGTGTATTGCTAACTCAAAAAAATGAAATTCCAAATTCTGTTTTGGTGATTTGTATTTTTTTCTATATCATTTAATTGAAACATTTACCATTAAGGCAAATTTTTGCTAAGTAATTTGTATTACTTTTGACATCTAAATATTTAATTTTTATATGCTAACCAATAACGATATATTAAAAAAACTACGCGTAGCCTTATCTTTAAAAAACGAAGATATCATAGAAATTTTAGCTTTAGAAAATTTTAAAATATCGAAAGGTGCACTTGGTGATATTTTCAGAAACGAAGATCATCCAAACTATGTAGAAGCCGGCGACCAAATTTTGCGTAACTTTTTAAATGGATTGGTTACCTACAAACGTGGCCCAAGACCCACACCTCCTGGCAAGCAAGTGCATGCAAAAGATGAATCTGCTACTTAAAAGTCTATGAAAAAGGATTATCATAACTAGGATTAGTAATATTTAAGTTATTTAGCCTATTTATTTAGCGCAAAGTATTCGTAAATTAATATCCCAACAACCAATTTATCTGCATATTAAGCCTAATTTTGCCAAAAATACTAGATTATGAATCTATCGTTACAAAAGGCAATTATTGTATTTACTTTATTATTTGCAACCTGTTTTCAGGTAAAGGCACAAGGGCCATTTACTCCAGGCAATATTTGTGTATTACAATGTGGTGATTCTGTTACTACATTGGCTAACACTGGTAATACAGCAATTATTAGAGAATTTTCTACGACGGGTGCAGGCACTAATTGGTATGTAGTGCCAAATGCTCCAGCTAGTAAAGCATTAATATTAAGTGGAACTGCGACATCTGATGCAAGCATGTCATTGTCTAATGATTCCACATGTTTAGTTTTTGGTGGATATAGCCAAGTATTAGCAGGTAATACTACAAATATTGTAAGTTCATCTGGTTCGGTGGTGCCTAGAGCAATAGGTAGAGTAACGGGTTGTGGTAAATACGATAGAATTGCAATTAGCTCTACTTTTCATAGCAGCGGGAATATTAGAGGTGCTGCTACTGATGGCTGTGGAAATAATTATTGGAGCACAGGCAATTCTGGCGGTGTAAACTATTGGGGTAACTCTAGTACAGCTGGCAATGCACAAAATACAAAGACTAACTGTAGAGCTTTAAGTGCTCAAAATGGGAAAATTTATTTTTCTACTGCATCTACTGGCGGGACAGGTGTGCCAAACCTTGGTATTTATCAAATGGGTACTGGGATGAGCACTTCATCTGGTCAAACTATTACTAATGTTATTAATACAGGAACTTCTTCTTTACCATCGCAATTTTGCTTTAATGCAGCTAGTACTATTTGCTATGTTGCAGATCAGAATAATACAGCATCGGGTGGTGGTGTAAAAAAATATGTTTACAACGCAGGTACTTGGAGTTTGGCTTATACAATTACAGTAAATGCAACAGTTGGAGCTTTTGCTGTAATCTCTGATTTTAATGGCGCAACTCCTACATGTTATGCTGTAACCAACGAAAATGCTGGATTAAATAAATTAGTAAAATTTGTAGACAATGGAACCTCTACTCCAGCAATTACAATCCTTGCTAATTGCCCACCAAATGCATGGTTCAGAGGATTGGCTTTTTCACCAAAAGCAATGCAAGTAAATAGTAGTTCTTCTACTCAGCCAACATGTGCTTTAAACGAAGGTACAGCTAGTTTTAATACTAAATCTGGCTATTGCACACATACCTATGATATTGCACCAATTGCAGGTACACAAACTTCTGCTGGAAACTTTACAGGATTGCCTGGAACTGTTGCAGGTACTACATATACGATTACTTCTACAGATGTTAGCGGTTGTACATTAGCTACTACAGTTACCATGACAGACCCAAATAATTTAGTTTTGAATATTGCCACAGATTCTATTTTATGTAATGGTGGTACAGGTGGCTTTACAGCAACTGCTGCTGGCGGCGTGGCTCCATTACAGTATCAATTAAATAGTGGTTCGTTTAGTTCTACAAATGTATTTACTAGTCAATTGCCAGGTACCTATACCATTACTGTGCAAGATGCAAATGGATGCACTAAATCTGGCACTGCTACTTTGGTAGAGCCAAGTGCTTTAAGTTTGGTAATTGTTCCTTCTGTAATATTTTGTACCGGAGGTGTAAGTACAATTAATTGCTATCCTACAGGCGGTACTACTCCATATCAATATCAATTAAATGGGGGCACTTATCAGTCTTTAGATAGTTTTACAAATAATCCAATTGGTGGATATACAGTGCAAGTAAAAGATGCTAATAATTGCACCGCTACAGACTTTGATACTTTGATTGCACCGCCGCCTTTTAACTTATATGTAAGCAGCAATCCAATATTATGTTTTGGAGGAGTAACAGTTATTAACCCAATTCCATTTGGTGGGTATGGCTCTAGTTTTGAGTATAGTTTAAATGGTGGTGCATATCAGGCTGTAGATTCGATTACCAATGTTTCTGCTGGAAATTATACCGTTACAGTAAAAGATAATTATGGCTGCGAAGCATCTACTATCGAAAATATTATACAGCCTACAGGATTGTCTGCCTCAGTTTCTGCTACACCAATTTTATGTAATGGAGGTACTAGTGATGTTACAGTATCGGCAAGCGGTGGTACACCAAGTATTACTTATTCATTAAATGGCGGCACTTATCAAAGCGCGAATTCGTTTACTAGCAATGTTGCAAATACATATACCATTGCTAGTAAAGATGCAAATAATTGTGTATTTACAAATACCATTATCATTACACAACCAGACATATTAATTGCTGCAATAGATTCTATACAAAATGTATTATGCCATGTTAATGCTACTGGCTATGCTGCTGTAAATGTAACTGGTGGCACATTGCCTTATAGTTACACTTGGAATGGTTCTGCTAGTACTACCAATACTGCTAGTAATTTATTGGCGGGTAGTTACACTTGTAATGTAGTAGATGCAAATAATTGCTCTACAGCTATCATTATAAATATTACAGAGCCAACTGCCTTAGTAGCAAATGGAAGTTATAGTCCAATACTTTGTAATGGTGATTCAACAATTGTTACAGTAAATGCTACAGGCGGTACCGCTCCATATAATACCTACACTATAAAACTTGGCGCTGGTGCTTATGTACTTTCTATTACAGATGCGAATAGTTGTAGTGCTAATTTATTTGGAACTATTTTACAACCAAGTGCTTTAAATGCAAGTGCAACAGTTGCTGCTATTGCTTGTAATGGTGGTAATGCAGGTGTACTTGTAGCAGCTACTGGTGGTACTGCACCTTATACTGGTGTTGGTACATTTAATGTGCCAGCTGGCAATTATACATATATCGTAACAGATACAAATGGCTGCCTAGATTCTGTTGTAGAAAATATTACACAACCAACGGTTTTGGCATTGACGAACAATGCTGGTACTATTAATTGTAATGGTGGAAATACTACTGTGCAAGTAGCTGCTACAGGCGGCACTGCTCCATACATTGGTACTGGCATGTTTACGGTAAGTGCTGGTAATTATAAATATATAGTTACAGATGCTAATGGCTGTAAAGATTCTGTTGTAGGAAGTATAACAGCACCAACAGTTTTAGCATTGTCTTATTCTGCATTAGATATTAATTGCTTTGGAGGAAATGCAAATGTTACGGTTTCTGCTACAGGTGGAACTACACCTTATAATGGAACTGGATTATTTTATAAACCAGCAGGAACACATAATTTTGTGGTAGAAGATGCAAATGGTTGCAAAGATTCTATATCAGTAAATATTACCCAACCAAGCTTGTTGACCATAGCGGGTACAGCTAGTAAAATTGCATGTCATGGAGATTCTTCTACAATTACAATTGCCGCAAATGGAGGTACTAGTCCTTACACTGGCACAGGCACTTTCCAAAATGCAGCTGGTTCTTATTTATTTACTATCACAGATGACTATGGCTGCACTGCAGATACAACAATTGCCGTAACGCAACCAAACCCAATTGGTATTGCTGCTACATTTGGTGCTATACTTTGTAATGGTGGTACTGCATCAGTAAGCATTATAGCAAATGGAGGCACAAGTCCTTACACTGGCGAAGGTAGTTTTACTGCTGCAGCAGGTGCGCATACTTACTCTGTTACAGATATGAATGGCTGTATGATAGATACAACATTTACTATTACAGAGCCAAATGCTTTAGAGGCAATAGCAGTATATAATTCTATTTTATGCCATGGAGATTCTACTACATTAAATATTTCTGCAACAGGTGGAACAAGTCCTTATACAGGTACCAATTCAATTACAGTTGCAGCTGGTACATATACGCAAACCGTTGTAGATAATAATGGTTGTACAGATGATACAATTATTACTATTACAGAGCCAAGCGCTTTGCAGGTAGCAATTAGTGCTGGTAGTATTTTATGTAATGGAGGTACAGCTTCGGTAGTAGTATCTGCAACTGGTGGCACAACTCCATACAATGGTGATGGTACATTTATGGCTACAGAAGGTACTAGTACATACATAGTAATGGATGATAATGGATGTACTGCAGAAGACTCTGTTACGCTTACAGAACCTAGTGCAATATCTGTAAGCGCTACTGTGTTAAACTTTAATTGTACTTACGATTCTAGTTTGGTAGCTGTTACTGCAACAGGAGGAACATCTCCGTATTTAGGTATTGGCAATATTATGTCTCCATTTGATACAGTTACTTATACCGTTACAGATGCTAATGGATGTGTTGGAAATATTAATTTTTATAATGTAGATCCATTTGTATCTGCACCTGCTGTATTTGTTACAGCAAGTATTACTGATATTTGTAGTAATTCTTCAACAACTCTTTATTCAAATCATCCAAGTTCTGGAGCTGTATATAATTGGTTGCCTGTAAATGTTATGGATAGTACTGTTACTGTTGCGCCAACTTCTACAACTACATATACTGTTTATGCTACAGATGGAAGCTGCGTGTATACAAGCTCTATTACTATTCATGTAAATCCTGCTTCAGGAGATTTAGCACAAAGTAATTTATTGAGTTCTGTTCCTGGCACTAGTTGTGATACTGCTTTGCAAACAGATGGATTAACTGTAACTTATTATGATGCTAGCTGTAATTTATTGGCAACTGTAAATGATGCATCTGGTGGAAATTTGTTAGGCAATGTATTAAGTTGCGTAACAGTAGATGCTAGTGTGCAAACTGTAAATGGTCAACCTTATGTAGCGCGTCATTATAGTATAGCACCTACCAACGATGGACCTGCAACAATTACATTATATTTTACGCAAGATGATTTTAACGATTATAATGCACATGCAAATATAGTTAGCGGTGCTTATCCAAAGTTCCCGATTAGTGGCAATAATGCAGATACTAATATTGCGCACATCAGAGTAGCTACTTATCATGGCACTAGTGGTTTGGGTAGTAGTAATGTAGAAGAAATTATTCCAACATCTGTAACATTTGCAAATGGCATTTGGAGTGTGGTTTTTGCTGTAAATAATTTTTCTGAGTTTTATTTGCATGGAGTAAATCCAAATAATGTTCCATTACAAATAGGTGATATTGCATTGAATGCTTCTAATACTAATATGGGTAATAGTTTAACCTGGCAAGTTTTATCTGAATATAATATTGCAAATTATGTAGTATTGCAAGGTAGCTCGATTGCTGATTTGCATGAAATTGGTATCGTAATGGCAAAAGGTAATTCTACGCAAGTTAATAGCTATCAATACTTGCACCATAATCCTAGTGTAACCGCAAATTATTATCAAATAAAACAAGTAGATGCAAGTGGGAAAGTGAAACTTTCGAATGTTGCCTTTATAAATAATACAGCCTCTTATGCATTTAGTATTTATCCTAATCCTGTATTGGAAGACCTGCATATTCAAACAATTGCAGAAAAACAAACTTTCGCGCAATTGCAAATACAAGACGCAACAGCTAGAATTGTTTACTCAGAAAAATTAAATATCCAAAAAGGGTTAAACAGTTTTACATTAGATTTGAGCACTTTGGCTAATGGGGTTTATACCGTTAATATCACAGATGGTAAAGCATTGAAAGTAG
Source organism: uncultured bacterium (assembly GCA_903921675.1). GTDB lineage: Bacteria > Bacteroidota > Bacteroidia > Chitinophagales > Chitinophagaceae > CAIXQW01. The sequence goes on from CAIXQW010000148.1 coordinate 35,253, forward strand.
TGCAGAAAGTAAATAAGTTGTAGATTGCGAATAGACTAGCCTTACTTTTTTATAAAAAGTAAGGCTATCGCCAAATAATTCTATTCCAAAAAAGCCTCTAACTATCAAAGTATTAATGTCTTGCAAGTGTACAGATACGCTATACGTTTTTCCGGACCGTGGTACATATATTTTACCGTTTTCCCACTTGTTTTCTGCTACATATTCTAGTCCTGTCATGGTTTGCATACCCAACTATTTTCTATTGCCCAATGCACAATCTGGGTTTTTTATATCGCAATAATCCTGCATGGTTTTATCTTTTACTTTTGCTACAAACCAAGTTATTGTACTAGCGTATTTCCCATTTTTATCCAAATATACTAGTACTTCTAAATCTCTTGCCGCACTAATCCATTTACTTACAATAGAATTTGCACTATAAGTTTGTGTATTTGCATTAGAGCCAAATAAACAAATGACAAAGCAAATTAATATTTTTTTCATTGTGCTTAAAAAGTATTATTTATAGAAATTTATTTTTGTTATTCTTTGGCAGAAAGCACAGTTTCCATTTTTGTAAATGCGGCTTCACCTAATGGTCCAATATCTTTACTAAAATCGTTTACATATAATTGTATATGTTGCAGCATTACTTGTGGTTCCATTTCTTGCGCATGCATTTTTATAAAGTCAGATAAAATTATTGCTTGATGTAATGTAGGAATACTTTGGGCAATTAATGCTTCTACCTCCTTTTTTAATTCGTCTCCTAATGATTTTTTAATCACAATACAACCTAGTGGAATTGGCAAGCCAGTTTTTTCTTGCCATAGTTCGCCAAGGTCTGCAATTTTTGCTAAGCCTTTTTCTGCATACGTAAATCGGCCTTCGTGTATTACCAAACCAGCATCTGCATTGCCTTGTAGCACTGCATTTTCTATGTCGCTAAATAGTAGCGAATATTTATTTTTTGCATTCGGAAATAAATAACGTAATAAAAAATTTGCAGTAGTATGCTGCCCAGGTATTGCAATTTTTGCAGTAGATAAGTTTACATTTGCATCTTTTTTTTGAATTAATAAGGGTCCAACACCAAATCCCATTGCACCACCACTGCGTAGCAATGTATAATTTTCTTTTACCTGAAAATATTGTGCATAGCTTATTTTAATTATATCTTTGTTCTTAGCTGCAGCACATTTGTTTAGTTCCTCAATATCTAAAAAATCAAAATCAAAAGTATAACCATCTATGCCAATTTTTTCAGTATAAATATTTTCGAAAATAAAAGTATCATTTGGGCATGGGCTAATAGCAATAGATAATGTTTTCATCTTTTGTAAAGTAAATAATTTATGCTTGTAAAGTTTTAATAAATTCTATTAATTGAATATTTAAATTTTCAACAGCCAATGGAATATTCCATTTGCTCTTGTCTCTTATTTCTACATAATTGCTCACTGCCCTAAGTTGTACAAAAGGAATATTTTCCTGCAAGCATACATAATGCAATGCAGCACCTTCCATACTTTCTATACTTGGTTTATATAATGTATTAAGTTTTTCAATTGTTGCAGCATTGCCGCTAACTGTGTTTACAGTAATTGCATTTACATGCATCAAGCCATTAAAAAATGTTGGATAAGGCTGTTGTGTGTTAAACAACCACCCATTAGTGAAAGGCTGTGTATTCCCATCTATTAATTGCATAGTATATGCATCTATAAATTGTTCATTGTCTTGCACACCAATATCTGCAAATCTATCTGCACCAATGCAATACACATTGCCAATATTTAGTTGGTGCTTAAAACTGCCTGCAATACCAGCTTGAATAATTAAGTTCACTGGCTGTTGGGCAATTTTTGTAAGATGATAGATAGTACTTGCAACACTTACACCTGTGATACAAAAATGTATAATTATATTCTCTGCAATAAAAAAAGCATCTTGGCTTTGTATGTTGTAGTGCTCCTCGCAAAAGGCTATGCTAGCTTGTATCTCTAGCCTTGTTGCAGCTACTATATAATAATTAA
>CAIXQW010000149.1 GCA_903921675.1 uncultured bacterium
CAAATTTTAAAACAATTAACGCGTGAAACACATATTACGCAATATCAGCCACACATGCTTAGTGGGCACTTGCAAGGACGCTTTTTAAGTATGATGGCAAAACTAATTGCACCTAAAAATATTTTAGAAATTGGTACTTATACAGGCTATGCAGCACTTTGTTTAGCAGAAGGTTTGCAAGCAGATGGTCAACTGATTACCATTGATGTAGATGCCGAAAAAGAATGGATTTGTAATAAATATTTTCAACAAAGTAAATATGCCAATCAAATAAAAATGATGATTGGAGATGCACAAAAAATAATTCCAACTCTATCCATGCAGTTTGATTTAGTGTTTATAGATGCAGATAAAATTAATTATTGGAACTATTACGAAATTGTATTGCCAAAACTAAACGCAGGAGGCTGCATATTGGTAGATAATGTTTTATTTAATGGCGATGTGCTAAATGAAAATAAAAATAAAAATGCAGCAGCAGTGCATATGTTTAATACCAAAATTGCTGCAGATTCTCGCATAGAAAAAGTAATTGTTCCTATCCGCGATGGCATAACCATGATTAGAAAAAAGTAATACATAAATCTTCTGAATTGTTGCTTAAATTGCTATTAAATTTTAGTAACTTAGTTTCGAAAAATAACACTTCATTTAGTATCCATCTCTATAGCTTTAATTACCTTTACTCCAATTCGAATTTACAATACAAATAATGAAGAAATTAATATTTTCCATTTTCCTACTTATATTATCTATTACAATTTTTGCGCAAGACGAAAACTTTAGTAATGATAATGTAGCTAAATATATTGCACGCTTTAAGGATATTGCTATTCAAGAGCAAATTAGGGTAGGTATTCCCGCAGCTATTACGCTTGCGCAAGGCATTCACGAAAGCGCAGCAAGTACTAGCGAGTTGGCCACTAAAGCACATAATCATTTTGGTATAAAGTGTAAAAAAGACTGGACTGGCGAAACATTTTTGCATGATGATGATGCATTGCAAGAATGTTTTAGAAAATATAATTCTGATGAAGAATCTTATTTGGATCATAGTAATTATTTAAAAAATAATAGGCGATATGCATTTTTGTTTGATATGCAAATAGATAATTACAAAGAATGGGCAATTGGTTTGCGCAAAGCTGGGTATGCTACCAATCCTAAGTATAGCACAAGATTGATAGAATTGATTGAAAAATATAAATTACAGAAATATACAATAGAGGCTACTGCTATTCAACAAAAAAATTTGAAGAACGAAGAAACGAAGCAAGAAGTGTATAATAAAATGGCAATTGAAGAGACACAAGCCGCAAGAACTAAAAAGAAGTTAGAAGAAAAAAAAGAGGAAGTAAAAGTAAAGGTTGCAGAAACTGCAGAAAAAGTAGAAACAGAAGTATATGGGTTTGTAAAAAAAGTAAAAGATGCTGTAGTTGTAAATGCAAATGAAGAAATGCTAAATGGCCTAAGAGGCTTTTATGCAAGAAAAGGTGATATGCTTTTAAAAGAAGCTGTAGAAAGAAATATTAAGTATGCAAGATTGTTAAACATCAATGACTTGGATGAATCACCTTTGCCTGCAGATATGTTTATTTATGTAGAAAAGAAATTTAAAAAATCGCCCATAAAGAAAAGCCATATTGTGCAAGAAGGCGAAACAATGATAATGATAGCACAAGCAGAAGGTATGCAGTTAAAATCGTTATTAAATTTAAATTTGATGGAAGATAAAGAAGTGCCTGCTGCAGGCGCAAGAATTTATTTGCAAAACCAAGCAGAAAGAAGGCCAATATTAGTAAAGAAAGAAAAACCAGTTGAAGAAAAACTAACGAATTCTATTGCCGCTGCCGAAATGGCTGCAGCAAAAAAAACAGAGGATGTAAATATTGCCAATACTATTTTTACAGAACAAGAAAAAATACAGCAAAAAGAAAATACCAAAGAAGATGGTGTACAATTAATACCCAAAACGGATGTTGTAGCTGTAACAACTAGTACCATCAACCCTACAGATATTGCTGAGGCGCAAAACAATTTAGCAGAAGAAATTGCAAATTCAAAAAGTACCATACAAAATAGAGACCCAAAAACAGCAGAAACAGTAATTGCAAATGTTGAAGCCAAAGCAGCAGAAGCAACAAATACTCCAAACCCTGCTGATGCCGTTAAAATAAAAGAAGAAGCAGACGCAGCAAAAAAAGAATTAGCAGAAGCTAGCAGATTGGCCAAACAAGAAGCAGATAAGCAAGCAGCATGGATAGCAGAAGAAAATGCTAGACAAGAAATAATTGCAAAGAAAAAAGAGTTAGAAGATAAGATAGCCGAAGATGCAGCCGCGGTAAGAGAGGCGGAACTTGCTGTTATACAAGCAGCAGCAAAGCCAGCTCCTAAAAGTCCAAGCACTTATACCGAGCCAGATATAAGTGATGAAATGCATCGCATGAAAAAAATTATGGATAAAA
>CAIXQW010000150.1 GCA_903921675.1 uncultured bacterium
AAGCAAAAAGAAAAAATTGCAAGTACTATTTCTTCGTTAGAAGCATTTGCTGCTAACCTAAATAAAAACAATGCAGCTATCAATGGCACTTTGGCTAATGTACAAACTACCACAAAAAAATTAAGTGATGCCGATATTAATGGTACTGTAAATAATTTAAAAAATACCTTAAGCGATTTAAATAATACTATCTCTAAAATTAATTCCAATCAAGGTACAATGGGTATGCTGATGAATGATAAAAAATTATATAATGATTTACAAGGAAGCCTGCACAGCTTAGATGCATTGCTTGCCGATTTAAAAGCAAGACCAGGTAGATATATTAATTTTAGTGTATTTGGTAAAAAACAAAAATACAACGAGCCCGCACCAACAACACCGCAATAATAGCTTGATGCAAAAATTAATTTGGATTGTTTTTTATGTATTGATATACAATTGTGCAACTGCGCAAGTAAAAGGCATTGCAGATTCTTTTACAAACAAAAATATACAGATACAATATTTACATAGTGATAGCTTAGTTGGCACTATGCTTGAAGGTGTGCCGTATAATAAGTTGTTGGGTAATGTTGCATTAGAACATAATGGTACAACTCTCAATTGTGATAGTGCACATTTATACCAAGATAAAAATTATGTAGAGGCTTTTGGCAATGTGCAAATCAATACTGCAAGTGGCGCACAAATATCTAGCGAATATTTAAAGTATACAGGCAACAACAACATTGCTTATTTGAAAAAGGATGTTGTAATTATAGATGGTAATAACCAATTGCAAAGCGATGATGTAAACTATAATACAATTACAAAAATTGCCAAGTATACAAAAGGAGCAACCTTGCAAAGCGACAATACGCAGCTTACCAGCAACGAAGGAATTTATAACGGCAAAACAAAAGATGCTTATTTTAAAGGAGATGTAGTGGTAACCGATGCAAAGTATAATGTAGATAGTAAAGAAATGAAATACAATACTGTTACAAAATTTGTAACTTTTTTAGATGAAAGTACTATTGTAACACAAAATACAACAATACAAGGTAAAAAAGGCACTTACGACGCTGCAAAAGAAATAGGAAATTTTAACACACGCAGCACTGTAAGTAATGATGAACAAGATATTACTGCCAACACCATGCACTACGAAAAGAAAACTGGCATCAGCAACGCTGCTGGTAATGTAGTGATGAATGACTATAAAAATAATAGGAAACTGTTAGCCAATAAAACAAATTATAATGAACAAACAGGCTATATGAAAGCGTTTGGGGATGTAATTTTGTATGATGAAAAAGAGGGTAGAACAATGTTTACAGAAACAGTGGAGTATTACAAAAAAAGTAAATATACTGTGGCAACAAAGAATGTATTGTTGTATGATAGTGCACAAAATAGTATTCTGCAATGCAATCAATTGCAGTTCAATCAATACTTACATCTTTCATTAGCTACAGGCAATCCTATATTAAGAACACTTGCAGATAAAGATAGTTTGTTTTTGCGTGCTGATAGTTTCTTTAGTGCACCAGCTAATGGAGTAGATACTATCAGAAAGTTTGTAGTGCCGAATGTAAACCCTATTGATAGCAATGAAGTAGTAAACGACAGCCTGCATATTACTTTACTTGGCTTGGGGCATGTAATCATTTTTAGTGATAGCATGCAGGCTATTTGCGATAGCATGAGTTATTCGCAAAACGATTCTATATTTAAATTGTTCAAGAAACCAATTTTATGGACAAGAGCTAATCAGGCAGTAGGCGATACCATTTGGTTGCGCACTGTCAATAATAAATTATCGCAATTGAATTTAATTAGCAATGCTAG
>CAIXQW010000151.1 GCA_903921675.1 uncultured bacterium
ATGCTACTCAACATGCCAGATAATTTGGAATAAAAAATTTATTTAATATTATAGATTTTAAAAAGGTAGGCAAATTTCCTACCTTTTTTTATGTAAATTCAACTCACCCTAGAATCTCCATTTAATAATATTTATAAAGAAAAATTCTACACATTAACCCAAAGGTCCTAATAGCAGGGTTTCAATATTTTTTTTGTGGTATCACAAACCATGGCAAAAAATTCTACCCCAAATACTTCCCTACTATTGGCATCCTTCTACCTACACCAAAGGCTTTGCTGCTAACACGAATGATTGGGCAAAATTGATTGCGCTTGTATTCGTTGGTATTTACCATTTTTAAAGTTCTATCTACCAAAGCAGCATCAAAACCCATCGCCTTAATTTCATCGGGGCCTTGGCGGCGCTCTATGTATTGATACAATATTTGGTCTAGTATGCTATAGTCTGGCAGGCTGTCGCTATCTTTTTGGTTGGGGCGCAGCTCGGCACTAGGTGCTTTGTGTATAATGTGATTTGGAATAATTTCTTGGTTTCTATTAATATAATTTGCCAATGCATACACTTGCATTTTATAGGTATCGCCAAGCACAGCAATGCCACCAGCCATGTCGCCATACAAAGTGCCATAGCCTGTGGCTAACTCGCTTTTATTACTAGTGTTTAATAAAATATAATTAAATTTATTGGCTATTGCCATTAATACATTTCCTCTGCTGCGCGCTTGAATATTTTCTTCGGCAAGGCTAAATGGTAGGTCTTGGTAAATGGGTTTTAGCTGTTGCATAAACACATCAAATATTGGCTTGATAGCAACTGTATGATAAGGGTTGCCCAAATTTTTACTAAGTTGCTCTGCATCGCTTACACTATGGTCTGAACTAAATTGGCTAGGCATTAGCACTGCAGTTACATTTTCTGCACCTAATGCTTGGCAAGCCAAAGCCAGTGTTACTGCGCTATCTATGCCACCGCTACTACCTAATATCGCTTTTTTGAATCCCATTTTCTGAAAGTAATTGCGGATGCCCATTACTATGGCATTATATATTTTATCGGTATGCAGCAATGCCTCATACGTTGTTGGTGCCAACTCTTGATTAGGTACATCCACAGCAGGTGTGATAATGCTTTGTGCAAAATTTCCATTATCCAATAACTCTACTAGTTGTAAATCTTCTTGAAAATAATTCAACTCTGCTACAATATTTTGCGAAACATCCATTACAATGCTACCACCATCAAAAACTATTTCTGTTTGGCTACCAACCGTATTGCAATACACCATTGGCAATTTATATTTAGCTACATTTTTTTTGATGATAGCTTTTCTATCTTCTACATGTGTATAGTCGAATGGGCTTGCAGAAATATTTATCATTACATCTGGCGATTGCTTTACCAATTCATCCATTGGGCAAATTTTATACAACGGATTATCACCAAGATTCCAAATATCTTCGCAAACGGTGATGGCTAATTTTTTATTTTTAAAGGTAATGCAGTTCCACTCATGTGCTGGTTCAAAATAGCGGTATTCATCAAACACATCGTAGGTAGGTAATAAAGTTTTGTGTTGCACGCCAATTATTTTTTCTTGATGCAACACATAGGCGCTATTATACAAATCTTTGCCATCTGCAATTGGATTGACAGTTGGGCAACCAAGCACCACACCTATGTTTTTTGTATAAGGCAATATTGTTTGTATGCAAGCTTGACTTTTTTTAATAAAATCTGCAAACTCTAAAAAATCGCGTGGTGGATAGCCGCAAATGCTCAGCTCTGTAAATACAACCAAATCTGCGCCTTGCGCTTCGGCTTGCTGAATGGCTGTAATAATTTTTATGGTGTTGGCTTCAAAGTTGCCAATATGATAATTTTGTTGTGCCAGTGCTATTTTCATATAAGTATCAAGTAGTAAGTATCGAGTATTAAGATTTTAGATGTAAGATATTAGATATTGAATTTGTATTTGTATTTTGTATTTTGTAGAGAGGCTTTGCTCTCCACCACGAGTTTTACCTCGTGGGAATTTGTATTTTGTATTTTTGGAATTTGTTATTTTTCTTGTGTCTTGCATCTTATATCTTGTGTCTTACATCTTGCGTCTTGTGTCTTACATCTGCAAATTAAACAAAATAAATAAAGCACCATAAAAAAAGTCCATATTGCGTTTAACAACATGGACTTTTTAGTAAATAATGTGAATGTATTAAAAATAATAGCCTACTCTGAGAGAGAAAGTATTACTACGAATATTGCCATCCGAAAATTTAAATCCATCAGAATTTGTTTGAGGAGTTGTTGCATCAGTTATTCCATTTCTATATAATAATAATGCGTAAAACGAATTACTTTTATTTAACTCATACTCTCCACCAACTCCAATACTCCAACCTAAATTCAAAGGAACTGAATTAGCGAAACCTTTTAGTTTTGAATTGCTTATTGCAGGTGCTTTAGCGCCAGAAGCTAACACACCATAATAATTCCCTTTTTGACTTAAAAGTAAACCAATATCAAAGCCAGTTTGTACATAAACTTTAATATTATCTATCTCAGTAGCTTTCATTTTTAAACCAATTGGAATTGTTAAATATTGATATTTATAATCTACTAATGCACTTTTTAAATATTTATCTTGTGGCAATGATTCTGTACTTGAATTGATACTTCCACCTCTCCAATCTATACCTAGTCCTGTAAATGCAGTATACCTTTCATTCAAATTCCTATCAGCTGAAATTCCAAAAATAAATCCAGTTTTACCTTTCATTTTCGAAACTGAATAATCTCCGGATGTTGTATTAACTGGCTTCAACCCATTAAACCCTATCCCTGCAAACAAACTAAACCGATATTGATCTAAAATATCATTTGAATTAGCATCATGCGCAAAGCTAGATGCAGGAAAGATTGTTACTGCTAGCAGAGAAAGTATTTTTCCTTTCATATTTAAATTTTAACAAAATTCATTCATTAAATCTACCTGACAAAATATTTTTTAATGCAACTTGCGTCACAATGAGAAATAAACTTTTTTTAGTAGCGCTTATCGCATTGATTGCCAACTCTTGCAATACTAAATACAAGCCTGATGTGAGTAATATCAAAGTAAATTTGCAACCCGTTAGATACGACCAACTTTTTTTTGAAATTGATACCAACCATGTAAAAGAAGGCTTATTGCAGCTGTCTAAAAATCATCAATATTTTACAGAAGTATATACCCAACACTTAACTGGGTGGGGTATTTTAAACGACACATCCACCATGGTGTATAATGGCGCAAAGCATTATTTAACCTATAAAGACTATGTAAACCTAAATAAAACGGTTCAACAAAAATTTCCAGATACAAAAAAAATAGACGCAGAGTTGACCACTTTATTTCAATATATCAAATATTATTCTCCTAAATATACTGTGCCTAAATTATATTATTTTAATAGTGGATTAAATGTTTTTAGTGCTATTACTTATGACACGATAGTAGGTGTAGGTTTAGATATGTATTTAGGTAAAGATTTTGAATTTTACCCAAGCATCCAATTGCCAGATTACACTATTGCTAAATGCACTCCAGAGTATATTGTGCCAAATATGGCGAGTTCTGTGTATCAATCGATGGTTCCTTTTAGCAATACAGGTAAAAATTTATTAGATATGATGATACAAAAAGGAAAAGAATTGTATTATTTAGATAATGTTTTACCGGATACAAAAGACGAACTGAAAATTGGTTATACTGCAAAGCAGATGGATTGGTGCAACAAAAACGAAGTCATGATTTGGAATTTATTTAAACAAAATAATTTGCTTTACGAAACCAATTTGCAGAAAATAATGCCATTTGTATTAGATGGCCCAAACTCGCAAGGCTTGCCATTAGAGGCTCCTGGAAATATAGGTAGCTGGATAGGTTGGCAAATAGTAAAAAGCTATTGCAAAAAAAACACACCAAAAAACTTAGAGGCATTTTGCAAAGACCAAATGGATGCTGCTGCATTTTTGCAAGCAAGTGGATATACTGGCAGGTAAATAGTTGGCTATTTTTTCAAGTAACTAATTTATAGACTTTGCTTTCCATGGTATCCCTAATAAAATTCAATTGCCATTTAACGGTATGCATTGTACATTTGCAACGCTATGAGTACAGATACAATACAGCCAACAACATTAACAGCTAAAGATTTTGCAACAGACCAAGAAATACGTTGGTGCCCTGGCTGTGGAGATTATAGCATTTTGAAACAGGTGCAAACTGTATTGCCTGGTATTGGTGTAGCCAGAGAAAACATTGTAATTGTTAGTGGAATTGGCTGTAGCAGCCGTTTTCCGTATTATATGAATACTTATGGGATGCATAGCATACACGGCAGAGCCACAGCAGTAGCAAGTGGATTAAAGGCTTCTAGGCCAGAATTGAGTGTATGGATTGTAACAGGGGATGGCGATAGCATGAGCATTGGTGGCAACCACTTAATACATTTATTACGTAGAAACTTTGATGTAAATATTTTATTATTCAACAATCAAATTTATGGCCTTACCAAAGGGCAGTACTCTCCTACCAGCGAAGAAAGAAAAGTAACCAAGAGTACACCTATGGGCAGTATAGATCATCCATTTAACCCTGCGGCCTTGGCTATGGGTGCAGATGCTACATTTGTAGCGCGTAGTATGGATAGAGATGTAAAGCATTTGCAAGAAATGATTAAGAGAAGCGAGGCGCACAAAGGCACATCGTTTTTAGAAATTTATCAAAACTGTAATATATTTAATGATGCTGCTTTTGAAATATTTACAGAAAAAGGTAGCAAGCCTCAAGAAGTAATTTTTGTAGAGCATGGAAAACCTTTGATTTTTGGTGCTAACAAAGACAAAGGAATTGTATTAGATGGGCATCATCCTAAATTGGTAACTATTGGCCAAGATGGCATTACAGAAAGCGACCTTTGGATACACGATGAAAAAGATATTTATAAAGCGCAAATACTAACTAGAATTTTTGACGACCCAAATGCAGAAGTACATTTCCCTAGACCATTTGGTGTATTTTATGCTATAGAAAGAACTTGCTACGAAGATGCATTGCAAGCGCAATTGCATGATGCAAAAATTGCAAAAGGTGTTGGCGATTTGGATAAATTAATTAGAGGGAAAGAAGTGTGGACTATTGAGTAGGCAAATAAACTTAGATGGATAATCTAACAAAAATAATAACACAACATACAAAGAAGCCTTGCATTTGCAAGGCTTCTTTGTATAAAAAATTTTATTCCGCAGAAACAGATGCTGTATTATCTACTTCTACAATTTCTTTTTTCTCTTCTTCTCTATGTGCCAATAAACTTTTTTGGAAAACCATAATTACAATTACACCAGTGCTGATAGCAGCATCTGCAATATTAAATATTGGTCTAAAGAATTCGAATGATTGTCCACCCCAACCTGGCACCCATGTTGGCCAAGTGCCACGCATTATTGGAAAATATAACATATCTACTACCCTGCCATGCAAAAACTTACCATAGCCTTGTCCCCATGGCACAAGCTTTGCTGGAGTATGATAGCCATCTGTAAATATCATTCCGTAAAACATACTATCTATTAAATTGCCTAAAGCACCTGCCAATATTAATGCAGCGCAAAAAATTAATCCGTTGTGTAATTTTCTTTTTATCATGCCATTGATAAAAAAGAAACCCCAAGTACATGCTATTAATCTAAACAATGTCAACACTATTTTACCCCACTCGCCACCAAGCTCTAACCCAAAAGCCATCCCTCTGTTTTCTATAAAATACAATTGAGCCCATTCGCCCACTCCAAACATACTTCTACTTTCGCCAATACCAAAATGTGTTTTGATATATAACTTTAAAGCTTGGTCTGCAAGCAGCACTAAAAATACTATTAGGAATACGGATTTTAACTTCACTACAATAATTTAAAGGGCAAATATAGTGTGGAACAATGATTTATTTAAAACTGAGTCAAATTTTATGATTTTATTTTTACTCCTCATAATACACCCTCTTCACTCGCGTACTTATATCTGTCATTATTTCATAAGCAATTGTACCAGCCATTTCTGCTACTCTAGTGATAGGCAATTCTGGCCCAAATACTATTACTTCATTGCCTTCATGCACATTGGGTACATCTGTAATATCCAACATACACATATCCATACACACATTGCCTATAATACTGCACAGCACACCATTTACTAACATTTTTCCTTTACCATTGCCAAGTGCTCTACTGATGCCATCTGCATAACCAATGCACACTGTACCTATTTTAGAATCGCGGGTTAAAATTCCTTTGCGACTATAACCCACAGATTCTCCAGTTTTTAATTGCTTGATTTGTGCAATCGTAGTTTTTAAGCGGCTAATATTTTTAATTTTTTTACCTAATGAATTACTATAATCTACACCATACAAACCAATACCAAGGCGCACCATATTGTAATGCAATTGTGGATGACGAACTATGCCGCTAGTATTGCATACATGTTTAAAAAATGAATAGTGTATTTCCTTTTCTATAGTTGCTATCACAGCATCAAAAATATTGGCTTGCAAATTTGTATAATCATCAAGACTTGCATCATCGCTACCTGCTAAATGTGTAAATACACTTTTGATACATACCTGATGATTTTGCAAAATAATAGGTAATGCCACTTCTACATCTTGCGGAGTAAACCCTAAGCGATGCATGCCGGTATCTATTTTTAAATGAATGGGATATTGCACCACATCATTATCTACACAAGCTTTAATAAATTTTTGCAGAATATTAATGCTGAAAATTTCTGGCTCTAATCTGTATTTAATAATGGCAGCAAAGGCATCTTCATCTGCATTCATCACCATCATCGGTGTTGTTATGCCGCTTTCTCGCAATAATATTCCTTCATCTGCATATGCCACTGCCAAATAATCGACGCCTAAAAATTGTAATTTATTAGCAATTTCATACGCGCCACTACCATAACTGAAAGCCTTTACCATGGCCATAATGGCCACATTGGGTTGTAACAAATTAGAATAGGTTTGGTAATTTTCTACCAAAGCATTCATATTTACTTCTAATACTGTTTGATGAATTTTGGCTTCTAACACCAAGCTAATTTCTTCAAAATGAAAAATGCGCGCACCTTTTAGCAATATGCATTCGTCTTTAAAATTTAGCGTTTCTATATCTTGCAAAAATAATTCCGTGCTGCTGTAAAAATGTGTTTGTAACTTTTTGTTTTGCTGAAATAATTCTTTTGCAGCACATAAAGCACTGCCAATACCTACAAAGCATGTAATGTTTTTTTCTTGTAGTAAATCGGCAACTTCTTCATACAAGGTATAATCTGCTTGATTGCTTTGCAAGATATCACTTAAAATAACTGTGTATTTGTTATGGTCTGTTTGTTGTTTTAAATAATCTAATGCAATATGCAGCGCACCAATATCATTGTTATAACTATCATTGATGATGCTACAATTATTGATTCCTTTTTTCAACTCTAAGCGCATGGCTATTGGTTGAATATGTTGTATTTTCTCGGTAATCGAATTGGCATCTACACCCAAGTGCAAACAAGTACACCAGCAATGAATGCTATTTTCTATACTAGCTTCATCGGTAAATGGAATTTGAATATGTATGTTTTCGCCTTGGCAAATAGCAGAAATAGTTGTGTTATTTACATGCTTTTCCATAGACGTAATTTGTAAATAATTGTTGGCATCATTACCCCAACTTACCAATGTAGTTTGCGACAATACACTAATAGCGTGCTGCTGAATACATTCATGCACAACAGTATTATCTGCATGATAAAT
>CAIXQW010000152.1 GCA_903921675.1 uncultured bacterium
AGGCTATTGTTATTTGTAATAGTTACACTAAAAACATTTTAAAAACGTATTGTAAACATTTATGTCCACAAAGCTAATCAACAAAACCAAAAGACACAATTTTGGTAAAATCAAAGAGTCTGCAGAAGCGCAAGATTTATTGGCTATTCAGTTGCAATCTTTTCAGGATTTCTTTCAGTTAGAAACTACTCCTGATAAGCGTAACAACGAAGGCTTATTCCGCGTATTCAAAGAAAATTTCCCAATCACAGATACACGTAACATTTTCGTGTTAGAGTTTTTGGACTATTTCGTAGATCCTCCACGTTATTCTATCGATGAATGTATCGAAAGAGGTTTAACTTATTCTGTGCCTTTAAAAGCTAAGTTGCGTTTAAGTTGTAACGATGAGGAGCATGTAGATTTTGAAACAATCGTACAAGATGTATTCCTTGGTAATATTCCTTACATGACGCCTCGTGGTACTTTCGTAGTAAATGGTGCAGAACGTGTAGTTGTATCTCAATTACACAGAAGTCCAGGTGTATTCTTTGGCCAAAGCACTCACCCAAATGGTAGTAAAATTTATTCCGCTCGTGTGATTCCTTTTAAAGGTGCTTGGATGGAGTTTGCTACTGATATTAATAATGTTATGTATGCATACATAGACCGTAAGAAAAAATTCCCGGTTACTGTATTATTGCGTGCTATTGGTTACGAAACAGACAAAGACATTCTAGAATTATTTGGAATGGCTAACGAAGTAAAAGCAGATAAAAAAACTTTGGCAGATAACCTTGGTCGTCGTTTAGCTGCGCGCGTTTTACGCAGTTGGACAGAAGATTTCGTAGATGAAGATACAGGCGAAGTAGTAAGTATTGAAAGAAATGAAATTGTCTTAGAGCGCGATAGCGTTTTAACAGAAGATGCTATGGCAATGATTCTAGAAATGGGAGTTGCAAGTATTTTCTTACAAAAAGAAGAAGTAAGTGGTGATTATTCTATTATCTACAATACGTTAAATAAAGATACGACTAACTCAGAATTAGAAGCTGTTCAGTACATCTATCGTCAGTTGCGTAGCACAGATGCACCAGATAACGAAACAGCTCGTGGCATTATCGAAAAATTATTCTTTAGCGATAAGCGTTACGATTTAGGTGAAGTTGGTCGATACAAAGTAAACAGAAAATTAGGCGCTGGCACACCAATGGAAACACGTGTGTTAACCAAAGCAGATATTATCTCCATCATTCAATACTTAGTACGCTTAACCAATGGTAAAGCGGAGGTGGATGATATTGACCATTTATCAAACCGTCGTGTGCGTACAGTAGGCGAGCAGTTATATGCTCAATTCGGTGTGGGACTTGCTCGTATGGCTCGTACCATCCGCGAAAGAATGAATGTGCGAGATAATGAAGTATTTACTCCAATCGATTTAATTAATGCGCGTACTTTAAGTGCTGTAATTAATTCGTTCTTTGGTACCAGTCAGTTATCTCAGTTCTTAGATCAAACTAATCCATTGTCAGAAATTACGCACAAACGTCGTATTTCTGCTCTAGGGCCCGGCGGTGTAAGTAGAGAGCGCGCAGGCTTTGAGGTGCGAGATGTGCATTATAGCCACTACGGCCGCTTATGTACTATCGAAACGCCAGAAGGACCAAACATTGGTTTGATTTCTACACTTTGCGTACATGCATCTATCAATGATATGGGCTTTATCGAAACTCCTTACCGCAAGGTAAAGGATGGTAAAGTAGATTTTACTAAATTCCATTTTTTAAGTGCAGAAGAAGAAGATCAAGCAAAAATAGCGCAAGCGCATAGTGATACCGATGATAATGGTAAATTTATAGAAGATAAAATTAAATCTCGTCAAACAGGCGATTTCCCTATTCTTCCGCCAAACGAAGTAGAATACATGGATGTGGCTCCAAACCAAATAGTAGGCTTAAGTGCATCTTTAATTCCTTTCTTAGAAAATGATGATGCCAACCGTGCCTTGATGGGATCAAACATGCAACGTCAGGCAGTACCTTTGTTAAGACCACAAGCACCTATCGTAGGTACCGGGTTAGAAGCAAAAGCGGCTCGTGATGCTCGTTTGCAAATTATGGCAGAAGGCGAAGGTGTGGTAGAATATGTAGATGGTAACGAAATTCATGTTCGCTACAATCGTAATGCTACACAACGCTTGATAAGCTTTACAGACGATTTAAAAGTGTACAAGCTCACTAAATACGCAAAAACAAACCAAAGTACTTGTATGAACTTGCAGCCGAATGTTAAAAAAGGCGACAAGGTAAAAGAAGGAGATTTCTTGACAGATGGTTATGCAACTAAAGATGGTGAATTAGCATTAGGCCGTAACTTAGTAGTAGCATTCATGCCTTGGAAAGGATTTAACTTTGAGGATGCGATTGTAATTAACGAAAAAGTAGTTCGCGAAGATTGGTTTACATCTATACATGTAGATGAATATGAATTGGAAGTGCGTGATACTAAATTAGGAGAAGAAGAATTAACCAACGATATTCCAAATGTAAGCGAAGAAGCTACCAAAGACTTAGATGAAAACGGTATCATTCGTATTGGAGAGCATGTAAAAGAAGGCGATATCTAGATTGGTAAAATCACTCCAAAAGGAGAGACAGACCCAACTCCAGAAGAAAAATTATTGCGTGCAATCTTTGGCGACAAAGCTGGTGATGCAAAAGATGCTTCTTTGAAAATGAGTCCTTCTGTAGATGGTGTAGTAATTGGTAAAAAATTATTTAGCCGTGCTAAAAAAGATAAAAACAGTAAAGTAAAAGAAAAAGCTGCTTTAGAAAAAATTGAAGCTATTCATCAAGAAGCATTAAAAGAAATTAATGTTTTATTGGTAGAAAAATTAACTACTTTATTAACAGATCATACATCTACAGGTATTACCAACAACTTTGGCGAAACTGTAATAAGTAAAGGCGCTAAGTTTAACGAAAAAACATTAAAAGGTATCGATTTCCAATCTATCAATCCACTAGGTTGGACTGGCGATAAGAAATTAGACGAAAATGTAAACCAATTATTACATAACTTCAATATCCGTTGCAACGAAGAATTAGGTCGTTACAAGCGTGAGAAGTTCAATGTAAGTATAGGAGATGAATTACCAACTGGCGTTATTAAATTAGCTAAAGTATATTTGGCTAGTAAGCGTAAGCTAAAAGTAGGTGATAAAATGGCTGGTCGTCATGGTAACAAAGGTATTGTAAGCCGCATTGTGCGCGCAGAAGATATGCCTTTCCTAGAAGATGGAACTCCTGTAGATATCGTATTGAATCCATTGGGTGTACCTAGTCGTATGAACTTGGGTCAGATTTATGAAACAATCCTTGGTTGGAGTGGATTAAAGCAAGGTATTAAGTTTGCTACACCAATCTTTGATGGTGCTACCAGAGAAGAAATTGATTTGCAAGTTAAAAATGCAGCGTTACCAGACTTTGGACATACTTACTTATATGACGGAGAAACTGGAGACCGCTTTGATCAACGTGCTACTGTAGGTGTTATTTATATCCTTAAATTACATCACATGGTAGACGATAAAATGCATGCTCGTAGCATTGGGCCATACAGCTTAATCACACAACAACCATTAGGCGGTAAAGCGCAATTTGGTGGTCAGCGTTTTGGTGAGATGGAGGTTTGGGCATTAGAGGCTTATGGTGCAAGTAACTTATTACAAGAGTTATTAACCCTTAAGAGTGATGACATTGTAGGTCGTGCAAAAACTTACGAAGCAATTGTAAAAGGTGATAATATTCCTAAAGCTGGTATTCCAGAATCATTCAATGTATTAGTACACGAATTAAGAGGTTTAGGACTTGAATTAACTTTTGAATAAAACTTCATAAAAATCTGATTATCAAATAATTTTTAAAAATAAAACTTATAAAATATGTCTTTAAAAAAAGATAATAAAACCAAAACAAGTTTCTCCAAAATCCATATTAGTTTGGCTAGCCCGGATAGTATTTTGGATCGTAGTTACGGAGAAATTTTAAAGCCAGAAACGATTAACTATCGTACTTACAAACCAGAAAGAGATGGTTTGTTTTGCGAAAAGATTTTTGGCCCAATAAAAGATTACGAATGTTTTTGTGGGAAATACAAGCGTATCCGTTACAAAGGTATTGTGTGCGATAGATGCGGTGTAGAAGTTACAGAAAAGAAAGTGCGTAGAGAGCGCATGGGCCATATCAAATTGGTAGTGCCTGTGGTGCATATTTGGTATTTTAAATCATTGCCAAACAAAATTGGCTATCTCTTAGGCATCAGCTCTAAGAAATTAGAAATGATTGTGTATTATGAGCGCTATGTAGTAATCCAAAGTGGTGAAGCTAGTGGAATGATCCGTGGTTTATTAAACAAAAAAGAAACCGAAGAAACAGATTTAGAACTAATTACAGAAGATGAGTATTTAGATGTTTTAGATAAATTACCTAAAGAAAATCAAATGTTGCCTGATGAAGATGAGCGCAAGTTCATTGCCAAAATGGGTGCAGAAGCTGTGCAAGACTTATTATCTCGTGTAAAACTAGATGAATTAAGCTACGAATTGCGTAATGCAGCAGCGTTTGAAACTAGTCAGCAACGTAAAGCAGAAGCTTTGAAACGTTTGAATGTAGTAGAGGCTTTCCGTGAGGCAAACTCTCATCTACCAAACAATCCAGAGTGGATGATTATGCAATATGTGCCAGTAATTCCACCAGAATTAAGACCATTAGTTCCTTTGGATGGAGGTCGTTTTGCATCTTCAGATTTAAATGATTTATACCGTCGTGTAATAATTCGTAACAACCGTTTGAAGCGTTTGTTAGAAATTAAAGCACCAGAAGTAATATTGCGTAACGAAAAACGTATGTTGCAAGAAGCGATAGATAGCTTATTGGATAATAGCCGTAAATCAAACGCAGTAAAAGCAGAAGGTGGTCGCGCATTAAAATCTTTAAGTGATGTATTGAAAGGTAAACAAGGTCGTTTCCGTCAAAACTTATTAGGTAAGCGCGTGGATTATTCAGGTCGTTCTGTAATTGTGGTAGGACCAGAAATGAAACTACACGAATGTGGATTGCCAAAAGATATGGGTGCGGAATTATTCAAACCATTTATCATTCGTAAATTAATTGAAAGAGGTATAGTAAAAACTGTAAAATCTGCAAAGAAATTAGTAGAGAAAAAAGAAGCAGTAATTTGGGATATCTTAGAAAATATTTTAAAAGGTCATCCAATCTTATTAAATCGCGCCCCTACGCTACATAGATTGTCTATCCAGGCTTTCCAACCAAAATTAATTGAAGGTAAAGCTATTCAATTACATCCATTGGTGTGTAGCTCATTCAATGCGGATTTTGATGGTGATCAGATGGCGGTGCATGTGCCTTTGAGCAATGCTGCAATATTAGAAGCACAAATCTTGATGTTGAGTAGCCATAACATCTTAAACCCACAAAACGGTACTCCTATTACCCTTCCTTCTCAGGACATGGTACTAGGTCTATACTACATCTCTAAAGGCAAGAAAAATATTCCTGGCGACCCTGTAAAAGGTGAAGGTTTAACTTTCTATAGCTTCAAAGAAGTAGTAATTGCTAATAACGAAAAGAAAGTTGATTTACATGCTTGGATTAAAGTAAGAGCCAATGTGCGTCAGCCAGATGGTAGTTTAAAAGTACAATTAATAGAAACTACTGTAGGTCGTGTAATGTTCAATATGCATGTACCAGTAGAAGTAGGTTTCATCAATGAAGTTTTAACTAAAAAATCTTTACGTACTATCATTGGAGATATTATTAAGTACACCAATATCCCAAAAACGGTTAAATTCTTAGATGAAATTAAAACATTAGGATTCCGCTCTGCCTTCCGTGGTGGATTGTCATTTAACCCTAACGATTTGATTATTCCAGAAATTAAGTATCAATTAATTGATGCTGGTAAAGAAGAAGTAGAAGAAGTTTGGGATAACTACAATATGGGTTTAATTACCAATAATGAGCGATATAACCAAATTATCGACGTTTGGAGCCGTGTAGATACCAAAGTTACGGAAACATTGATTCATGAAATGGCAGTAGATAAGCAAGGGTTTAACTCTGTGTACATGATGCTAGATAGTGGAGCGCGTGGTAGTAAACAACAGGTAAAACAGTTGGCTGGATTAAGAGGATTGATGGCTAAACCTCGTAAGAGTGGTAGCAGTGGTTCAGAAATTATTGAAAACCCAATCTTGAGCAATTTCCGTGATGGATTGAATGTATTAGAGTACTTCATTTCTACGCATGGTGCGCGTAAAGGTCTAGCGGATACCGCCTTGAAAACGGCGGATGCGGGTTACTTAACTCGTCGTTTGGTGGATGTGGCGCAAGATGTAATTATCAACGATGAAGATTGTGGCACATTGCGCGGAAACGTAACATCTGCATTAAAAGAAAACGAAGATGTTGTAGAGCCTTTATTTGATAGGATAGTAGGTCGCACTTCATTGCATGATGTATTAGACCCTGTAACACAAGAAGTAATTGTAGCAGCTGGCGATGAAATAGTAGAGGACAAAGCAAAAGCTATTGAAAAAGCTGGTATTGAATCTGTAGAAATACGTAGTGTACTAACTTGTGAAAGCAAGCGCGGTGTGTGTGCAAAATGCTATGGTACAAACCTTGCAAATGGTCGATTTAGCCAACGTGGAGATGCTGTAGGTATTATTGCTGCACAATCTATTGGTGAGCCTGGTACACAGTTAACATTACGTACCTTCCACGTGGGTGGTGCTGCAAGTAGTAGTGCCACAGAAAGCGGACTAGTAGCTAAGTTTGATGGTAGAGTACAATTTGATGGGGTTCGCTCTGTAAAATATACCAACAAAGATGGTGTAGTAGAGGATGTAGTAATTACACGTATTGGTGAGTTACGTATTGTATCTGAAGATGACCGCTTATTAATTACAAGTAATATTCCTTATGGATCTACTTTAAAAATTAAGGATAATGCTAAAGTGAAAAAAGGCGATATTCTTTGCTCATGGGATCCATTTAATGCCGTAATTGTAAGTGAAATTTCTGGAACTATGCGTTATGAAAATATCGTAGAAGGTGTAACTGTAAGAAGCGAAGCTGATGAGCAATCTGGTATGACAGAAAAAGTGGTGATAGAAAGTAAAGACAAAGGCAGAATACCTAGCTTACATGTAGAAGGTAAAACAAACAAAAACTATAACGTACCGGTTGGTTCTCATTTGAGTGTAAACGAAGGAGATACCATCCAAGCTGGTCAGGTAATTGTAAAAATACCGCGTGTTATGGCTCGTGGTAAGGATATCACAGGGGGTCTACCTCGTGTAACAGAATTGTTTGAAGCACGTAACCCTAGCAATCCGGCTGTAGTAGCAGAGATTGATGGTGTAGTAAGCTATGGTGGTATTAAGCGTGGTAATCGCGAGATTATTATCGAAAGCCGCGATGGTGTAACTAAAAAATATCTTGTGCCATTAACTAAGCACATCATTGTACAAGAAGGTGACTTTATTAAAGCAGGTACTGCATTAAGTGATGGTAGCACTACACCTAGCGATATTTTAAATATTAAAGGATCGCATGCTGTACAAGAGTACTTGGTAAATGAAATTCAAGAAGTTTATCGCTTACAAGGTGTAAAAATCAACGACAAACACGTAGAAGTAATTGTTCGCCAAATGATGCGTAAAGTAAGCATTCAAGACCAAGGTGATACTAAGTTTTTACAAGAAGATGTAGTAGATAAATTAGAGTTCCAAAACGAAAACGATTGGATATTTGATAAAAAAGTAATTGTAGATGGTGGTGATAGCGAAACTTTCAAACCAGGTAGAATTGCTAGCCTTCGCGAAATTCGTGAAGAAAACAGTATCCTACGTCGTGCAGATAAAACATTGGTACAATACCGCGATGCACAACCGGCTACAAGTAGCCCATTGCTACAAGGTATTACCAAGGCTTCATTAGGCACATTCAGTTGGATTTCTGCGGCTTCGTTCCAAGAAACTACTAAAGTATTAAGTACTGCAGCTATAGCTGGTAAAACAGACTATATGTGGGGCTTAAAAGAAAATGTAATTACTGGGCACCCAATACCAAGTGGTACAGGACTTGCAGAATGGCAAAACACTATCGTAGGAAGCAAAGACGATTTTGAATTGATGCTAGAAAGTAGAGAAATGTTGGAATTTGACGATGAATAGTAAGTAGTATCAAGTATTAAGTACTTAGTATCAAGACTAAAACAATAATAAAACCGCTAGTGAACAATAGTTTGCTAGCGGTTTTTGGTTTTAAGGGGTGGATAAATTGATTTATTGCTATTTCTTTTTCAGTATATTTTTCTCACCCAAGACTATGTCTTTGGAAGAGATATTTTATAGTC
>CAIXQW010000153.1 GCA_903921675.1 uncultured bacterium
GGTTGCCAAGTGATTGTATTTGCTTTATTTACATCAACTGTATCCTGCCAACCAATTGGTTCTGGTATTCTGTAATTGTAATTTTTTTGATCTAATATTTTACATTCATCACTCATTCTGCGTTGGAAATTGGCTAAATTTTTATTGCCTTTATATGTCCATAAAACTTCGCTTAAAGCTTGCATACGCGGCATGGTCATATACCACACTTTGCCCCAATCAGCTATGTATTCTGTCCATACATTTGCTTGCGCACCAAGTATATATTTTTGCTGCTCGGCATTTAATATTCTTGGAGTAGGGTTGTAGTTGTACACTTTAATATAGCTAGTATTACCGCCAATATTCAATGGCTCTTCTTGCAATTTATTTTGCGAATGATCAAAGTAACAATAGCCACCAGGTGTCATTACGACATTGTGTTTTTGTTTGGCTGCTGCAATGCCACCTTCTTCGCCGCGCCAACTCATTACAGTGGCATTTGGTGCTAAACCACCTTCTAATATTTCATCCCAGCCTATTAGAATTCTTCCTTTTGCAGTTAAGAATTTATCTATTCGTTTTATAAAATAACTTTGTAATTCATTTTCGTTTTTTAAACGATTTTCCTTCATTCTGGATTTGCATTTTTCACAAATCTTCCAATTGTTTTTTTGCACTTCATCTCCACCAATATGTATATAATCACTAGGGAATAATGCCATCACTTCTGTCAATACATCTTCTATAAATGTAAATGTGCTATCACTACCAGCGCAGAATACATCTTTATAGCCGCCCCACCTAATACCTACTTCTCTTGCTTCTTTTTTGCAACTCAAAAACGGATAACTAGCTATTGCTGCTAAGCTATGTCCTGGCATTTCTATTTCTGGAATGATAGTTATTTTTCTATCAGCAGCATATTTTATTACATCTTTTATTTGCTCTTGTGTATAATATCCTTTCATTTCTTGCCCATCATAATCGCCAGTTCCTTCTTCATCCTTTTGTCTACCTATTAATGTTTGTTTCCTTACACTACCTATTTGTGTAAGCAATGGATATTTTTTAATTTCAATTCTCCAACCTTGGTCGTCTGTAAGATGCCAATGAAAAGTATTTAATTTATAACTAGCCATCACATCAAAATAATTTTTTATTGCTTCTACCGAAAAAAAATGACGGCATACATCTAAGTGCATTCCTCTATATGCATATGCAGGATTATCTTCTATAGTGCAAGCGTGCAAAGTATCGCTTTTTTTAGTAAGCTGCGCTAATGTTTGCAGGCCATAAAATATGCCTCTATCGTTACCTTTTATTTCTATTTTCTTTTTGGCAATAGACATTGTATAGCTTTCACCACTCCTGTTGTCAAATATTATTTCTACAGGTAATTGTGTAGTGCCACTATTATTTAAATTTAGAGGCATAACTGGTAGCAATGTTGTCCAAGAAATGTCTTTGCTTTGGATTAGAAATTTAGTATTGCCAATGTAAAATTTTTCTCCACCAAAATTTACTAGATTTGGTTTTGGAATTACATTTAATTCTTGTGCATTATTTTTAAATGCAATTGCAATTAGCACTAGTAAAAATACTTTTTTCATTTTTTATAAATATTCAATTTCAATGATAATATTAGTTTATTTTTGCCAACAATTAAAAAAAATATAAAATTAAGTTGAGATGAAATATCATGCGCAAAATCCATTGTTGTTTAGAACCAATCGCGATAGGTTTGTAAAAAAAATGAAATCAAATAGCATTGCTATTTTTCATGCTCATCCTGGCCTGCCAGAGAATAGTGATACACATGCTTATTACAAACCAAATAGCGATGTTGTTTGGCTTAGTGGAATCGTGCAAGAGCAAACAATGGTGGTATTGTTTCCTAGCAATCCAGATAAAACTGCTCAAGAAGTATTGGTTATTGTAAGGCCAAATCCAGAATTAGAAAAATGGAATGGTCACTTGCTTACAAAGGCAGAAGCAACTGCAATTAGTGGCATTAAAAATGTACAATTTGTAGATGCGTTTGATGCACAGTTGCATGTAATGATTCACAATGCAGAGTCTATTTATTTAGATAGCAACGAAAACGATAGATTGGATTTGTCTTTGCCTCGTATAGACTTGCGTTATGTTCGACAAATTATGCGTGCTTATCCATTGCATCAATATTTGCGTGCTGCTGTAATTATGAAAGAACTGCGCGCTGTAAAAACTAAATACGAAGTAGAGATTCTGCAACAAGCTATAGCTATCACGCATAAGGCTTTTAATAGAACACTGCAATTTATTAAGCCTGGAGTTTGGGAACACGAAGTTGAGGCAGAAATTACGCATGAGTTTTTAAGAAATCGCGCTACTCGCCATGCTTATGGTTGCATACTAGCTAGTGGAGACAGAGCAAGAGTTTTGCATTATGTAGATAATAACCAAGAGTGTAAAGATGGCGAATTGATATTAATGGATTTTGGTGCAGAGTATGGAAATTATTGCGCAGATTTATCGCGTACTATTCCTGTAAATGGAAAATTTACGAAGCGTCAGAAAGAAGTATATGATGCTTGCTTAGCTGTGCATATTTATGCATCCAAAATTTTAAAGCCAAGTATCAATTACATGGATTATATGGATAAGGTAAATGCAGAAATGGAAAAGCAATTAGTAAAAATTGGATTAATTTCAAAAGCAGATATCAAAAATCAAGACCCAGCTAATCCTGCATTTAAAAAATATTTTTACCATGGCATCGGCCATCACTTAGGCTTAGATGTGCATGATATTGGCACACGCACCAAACCTGTTACAGAAGGAATGGTATTTACCATAGAGCCTGGTATTTATATAGAAGAAGAGCAAATGGGCATTCGTATAGAAGATAATTATTGGTTGACAAAAACCGGCAGCATTAATTTATTTAAAGGTATTCCGCGCACTACGGAAGAAATTGAAGCGTTTATGAAGAAATAAGATGTAAGATAAATAGATATTAGACTTTAAGACAATTCAATTCTACTATTTTAACAGTCATACATCTATATATTTTATTTCTAGCAATCTAACAATTAACAATCTAACAATCTAATTTTGAAACATCTACCAAACATAATAACAATAGGCAATTTATTTTGCGGATGCATGGCTATTGCATTAATATTATTTGCACCACCATTTGCAGTAGAAGCAGGCGAAAACCAATATTGGGTAGCAGGCAATGCTAGCTTCTTTTGGGGTGCCATGTTTATTGGTTTTGCTGGCCTTTGCGATTGGCTAGATGGCGCAGCAGCAAGGCTATTAGGTGTAGAGAGTGCATTAGGTGGTGACTTAGATAGTCTTAGCGATGTTGTAAGTTTTGGTGTAGCACCAAGTATGATATTGATGAAACTATTATGGATGGCCAGCATGAGCAGCCCAGGTGCTATGGAGACCACTATTTTTGCAGTGTCACCTGCATTTTTAGTGGCTTGCTTTGGTGCAGTAAGATTGGCTCGCTTTAATAATGCAGCTAAAAATAATTATCAATTTACAGGTGTACCTATTCCTGCAATTGGGATATTTATTGCAGGCATTGCATTGATTGTGTATAGAAACGAAATGGGGTTAGCAAAGATATTTACCAATCGTTGGGTATTGTACAGCATCATTGCATTTTGTTGTTGGGCAATGCTTAGCAAAATAAAATTATTTACATTTAAAATTTCTAATTTTGCTTTTGCACCTAATTGGGGCAGATATATATGGTTGTTAGCAAGTATTGCATTAATTCCTTTCTTAAAATTTGCCATCGTGCCAGTTTCGTTTTTACTTTACATTTTAATATCCATCATCTACAAACCACAAACCACAGATACACATTAATATGAGTTTATATACAGCCCACATCAACGTAATGCCACTTACAGAATTGCTAGACCCTCAAGGAAAAGCAGTAAACGATAGTTTGCATAAATTAGGTTTTCAAGCCATACAAGGTATTCGCATTGGCAAGCATATTACTTTGCAAATAGAAGCTGCAAGTGCAGAAGAAGCGAAACAAGTAGCAGAAGATGCTTGTAAAAAATTATTATACAATGCAGTAATGGAGCAATACGAGATTGTAATTAGTTAATTTGAAGATGTGTTGATTAGTTGATGTGCTGATTAGTCGATTAACAAATATTATTTTTAATAAATTAAGCTATTGCTTACCAAATCATCAATTCACCAAATTGCCAAATCATCGAATTACCAAATCATCAAATTTTCAAATCACCAAATCAACCAATGAAACTATTTGTAGTACCCACACCAATCGGCAATCTGGAAGATATGACTTTCCGAGCAGTAAGGGTATTAAAAGAAGTAGGGTTGATACTTTGCGAGGATACTAGAACAAGTGGTTTTTTATTAAAGCATTTTGAAATTGCTACGCCAAAAACCAGCTATCATTTGCATAACGAGCATAAGATAACCGAGCAATTGGTAAATGAAATGTTGGCTGGAAAAACGATGGCAATCATTAGTGATGCTGGTACGCCAGGCATTAGCGATTGTGCATATTTATTAGTAAGAGAATGTATTAAAAATAATATACCAGTAGAATGCTTGCCAGGAGCAACAGCCTTAGTGCCTGCTGTGGTAGCAAGTGGTTTGCCATGTGATACATTTTTATATTTAGGATTTTTGCCTCCCAAAAAAGGCAGGCATACACTATTTACAAATTTAGCTGCACAAAAGCATACTGTAGTTTTTTACGAAAGTCCACATCGCTTAGCCAAAACTATTAAGGAAATGATAGGCTACTTTGGCCCAGAAAAACAAGTATGTGTAGGCCGAGAAATTTCCAAAAAATTTGAAGAATACAAAAGAGGAACTTTGCAACAATTGAGTGATTACTATGAAGAAAAAGGGATTAAAGGAGAGGTGGTTGTAGTAATATAAATAAATTGTTTTGAATAATAATTTGCAGCAATTTTCAATTTCGTATCAATAACCTCAATACATGACTATGGTTAATTCTATTTAAGCACAAATATATTACATTTGTATTTAATAAATATATACAACATGTCTGTAGATAAAGCACAACAATTATTTGAAGCCAATATAGAAGCAGAGGTAAAAATAGAAGCTAGAGATTGGATGCCAGAAGAATATCGTAAAATGCTAATTAGGCAAATAGGCCAACATGCACATAGCGAAATTATTGGTATGTTACCAGAAGGTAATTGGATTAGTCGTGCACCAAGCCTTAAACGCAAAGCGATATTATTGGCAAAGGTGCAAGACGAAGCTGGGCATGGATTATATTTATATAGTGCTGCAGAAACTTTAGGTATTTCTAGAGATACCATGATGGAGCAACTAAATACTGGTAAAGCCAAGTATAGCAGCATATTTAATTATCCAACAATCACGTGGGCAGATATTGGTGCTGTTGGTTGGTTGGTAGATGGCGCAGCTATCATGAATCAAGTAATGCTTTGTCGAAATAGCTATGGCCCTTATGCAAGAGCTATGGTGCGTATCTGCAAAGAAGAAAGTTTCCATCAGCGCCAAGGCTATGAAAGTTTATTGGTACTAAGCAAAGGTACAGAAGAGCAACGAGCTATGTTGCAAGATGCTGTAAACAGATGGTGGTGGCCTAGCTTGATGATGTTTGGCCCTAATGATGATGAAAGTACAAACACAGTACAAAGCATGGCTTGGAAAATTAAGCGTCAAACCAACGACGAACTGCGTCAGCGTTTTGTAGATGCTACAGTAGAACAAGCAAATATTTTAGGCGTTACTCTACCAGACCCAGACTTAAAATGGAATCCAGAAACTGGCCATTACGATTTTGGTAAAATTAATTGGGATGAATTTTGGAATGTTGTAAAAGGCAACGGTCCCTGCAATAAGCAACGCTTAGTAGCAAGAAACAAAGCTTGGGCAGAAGGTGCTTGGGTTCGCGAGGCTGCGTTGGCTAATGCACAAAAAAAGAAAAATAAAGTAGCGTAATAAATCTAAAGTAGTTGGATTATAGATGCAAGACATCTTACCATTAATCTTGTTTTATTTGGATTACAATTCTAAGTATTGATCGGTTTCTAAATCGTGTATTGCAATAACTATTTATCGCAAATCTGTGCCTAATAAGATTATATGATGTTGCTTTATTCATCATTTAAGCGTCAAAAAATAAGTGTTATATGTAATTTCAGTGGTAAAAGTGTGCTTCTGCCTTGGATGCCATACTTAAGTTGAGCTTGTTTGTAAGTTAAATGCCCTTTTTCAACATCGTCAATTATTTGAAGTTTGAAGGCTAAATTGTAATCTTTTTGAGTCCGTTTTAAAAAGTCTCTGTTGCTTGATTTCATTATATAAGTCGCTTTTTATGTCAACTTAATTTAGGACTATACATAAGTAAAATAAAAAAAGCTATCGGTACAAACCGATAGCTTTTTTAAAAAATAAATTGAAACGATTAATGTTGAACATTGATAGTAGTAGAAACTTTACCGCTATTTGTGAAAATAGTTGCATTGTAGATACCATTACTTAAGTTATGTACATCTAAAGTTACTTGGTTAGCTCCTGTTGTGGTAGAAATATTTTGCATTTCTTTTACTACTTGGCCTAATTGATTTGTAATTACAACATTCAAATCAGATGCTTGATTCATATTAAACGAAAAATTGATTGCTGTATTTGCAGGATTAGGGAAGAAAGTTACACCATCTAATTCTTTTACTAAATCTTTTGTATTTAATAACAATTGAACTGATTTAGAGTTAGCTACAAATCCATTATCTTGATTAATGATTAATAAATTTGCCTTTAATCTATAGCCTAAAGATGTAGCAGGAATTGTATAACTAAATGATTTTGAATATGGTGTTCCAGCAGTCATTGGGCTAGGTAAAGTATTTGGAGAACCAGTAAATCCATCAGCAATATATCTTGCAACGTGGTCATACTTCATTTGAGCTGCGGGTACTGGGTTTGGTAAATTTTTCCAGTTTACACCATCACCAATCAAATCTTGATTGTTATTATAATAATTAGCTTGATTGTATGTAGATGTAGTTCCTGTTACATGATCTTCTGTTACAACAAAAGCCATGCGATAGTTTCCTTTCAAATTGGCAACTGGTGTAAATTTTCCATTAGCAGTTAAGGTAGAACCAGCAATAGCAGCTGTAATTTCTACATCTCCATAACCAAAGTCGTTTTTATGTGCATTGTAATAAGCAAACATTTCACTAGGATCAATTTCTGCTTCTCTAGATGCAACTGCAGATGGGTAACCACCAATTAATCCACCAATTCCAGCATCATATGCAGATACTACCATTGGATCGCCATTGTGCACCGCTATCAATGTGGTAGCTGCACCATTTACTTTTTCCATGCTATCCATATATACAGCACCACGAGGGCACCATCCACACCATGTTCCTGTTCCTTCTTCAAATGCTATTCTGTACGTAGGCTTGGTTGTATATCCAAAACATTCTGTTTTAGCAGAATCATTTGTAGTAATAGCATCACCAGCTAAACTAGCCCAAAAAGTAATAGGCTTGCTACCTACAGCTGCAAAGCTTACAGGTGTAGCATGTGTGAAATTATAAGTTTGATAAGGTGCAATATTCAAACCAGTTTTTGTATCTGTTACAACAGATGTACCATCAAAATATTTTATATCGATACTATTAATGGTAGTAGAACCAAAATTTTGGATAGTTCCATTTAATGTTACACCAGTACCAGATACTTGTGCAAATGAAGCTCTTGTTTCTGCACTTGGACCTAATGTAGTGATTGCAGCATCCTTAGCAGGTAATTTTTTTACTATAAAATTATTAATGTTTAATAAATATTTATCATTAGAATTATTTACAATTGCTATATAAACATTCATGCCAGCATAAGCAGATAAATCTACAGCATAATACTTATAATCTGTGGTAGCAGCAGCTACAGTTAATAAATTTGTAGAAAAGTTAGCAACAGCATTACCACTCGTGGAGGCTTTTACTTGAAATCCATCAAGATATTGTCCATCCGGAGAATTAGCTTCAAATACTAACCAATAGCCAGCTGTTGGAATACTAATTTGTGGAGAAATAATCCAATCATTAGATGTACCAATTGGTGCATAGTAAGATGTAGAAGTTAGGATTCTATCAGTGCCAGATGCAACTCTACTAATCCATGCATTAGTACCGAAATTTAAATTTGCAAGAGCAGGATCTGGTGTAAGTCCATCTACATTGCTTTGAGTCCACCCGGTAGGTAAACCTGTTCCTGTTGTTCCATCAAAATTTTCTGATAGAGCAGTTTGTGCCTTGCTAACAAAAATACTAGTTGCTAACGCTACAGTAAGTAAAATCTTTTTCATTTATTTTTATTTTTTTGAATGCCGAAGTTAAGTAAAAATTGAATTTAAATTATTTTTTTGAAGTTTTAATATTAACGCTAAATACACATATTAGGAGAATTTATGAAATGCAATCAAATATTAAACAAAAAAGCAAGAACCGAAGTTCTTGCTTTTTTGCAATTTGAAAAATTTGAAAATTATTTTTTAGTAAACTTACTTTGGAAAGTACCTTTATCCGTAGTTAATACAATAGAGTACATACCAGCAGCAAAATTAGCAGTAGCAATTTCTACAGTATTTGCTCCTGTAGATAAAGTTCCTAAATCTTTTGTGGCAATTATTTTACCAGTCATATCTACAATACTATAAGTTGCTTTTACAGCTTCTGTTGTAGTAAAGTCTATACTAATTTTATCTGTAGCAGGATTAGGGTAAGCTACTGCTTCAATAATATTATTTTTAACTATATCAGAAAAACCTAATGGGAATACTGTAGCTTCTACAGCATTCCGAATCACACCTGCATTACCTGTTTTGTCTATAAATAATACCGCATATTTCATTCTAGAAATATTTGGAGCAATACCACTAGTACCCCATGTAGCAGGTATAGTATAGTTAAATGTTTTAGTATAAGGAGTACCATTAGTCATAGAAGTAGGTAATGTTCCTGCAGCGCCATCAAAACCACCAACAATATCGCGGGCTACGAAATCGTAATACATTTGTGCAGCAGGTACAGGATTCGGTAAAGTATTAAAGTTAAATTCTGTGTTTGCCATTGGAGTAGCGTTTCCACTATAAGCATTAGATTGATTCCAAGTAGAATTAGTACCATGGCATCTATCTTCGATAGGTACCAAGGCTAAACGCCAATCGCCACTTAAATCTGTTGCAGGTGTTACCTTTGCATTTACAGTTAAAGCATTACCACTGATAGTATGAGTAGCACTAATATCTGCAAAAGCAAAATCACCAGTATGTTTAGTAAATTGATCAAATGCCTGAGATGGGTCTGCTTCTTCTTTTCTATCTACCAATAAAGATGGATACCCACCAATTAATGCACCAACTCCAGCATCATAAGCAGCTACCACCATAGGGTCTCCATTATGCACAGAAATTACTACAACATCATTCGGTTTTGCTTTAGCAATAGAATCCATATAAATAGTACCACGAGGGCACCATTGACACCAAGTACCTGTTGGTTCTTCCATTACAACTCTATGTTTTGGAAATACACTTACACCTGTAAACTTAGAAGTTAATGTATCATTCGCATGGTTATTATCACCAGTTAATTCTGCCCAAATAGTCAATGGATGAGCACCTAATGTAACATTTAATGGAGTAGTAAAAGTAGTAGCATTTGTGCCAAAAGGAGCAATCGTACTAGTTACTAATTGGCTTACAGGTGCACTAGCACCATCTTTATACTTAATTGTGTAAGAAGTGATATTAGCACTACCCATATTTTTTACAGTAATTGCTATATTTTGATTTCCGGCTAACATATAATTTGGTGCGGTTACAGAAATTGCTTTTATATCATTAGCAGGTTGAACACCAGGTGTAAACTCATAATAAGTATTATCACTTGGATCATCTGCCATTGTAGCAGTTGTTTGCGTATTTAAAGCAGGAGAGCCAGCAACACTCATTGCAGAACTGCTAGAGAACTGAAGACCAGCAGTTAAAGCTACAGTTACAGCACCAGTATTTGAACCAGAACGATGATCTACAATAAATACTTTATTGGAGGTTTCTTCTAAAACAATTGACCAATAACACCATGCAGCTGTATTAGATGCAATGCTGTAAGAATTGTATTGAATCCAGAACTGACGATTTGGAGCAGTACCAAATGTTTTAGTTACAATAGCATCGTTTGTACCTGTACCTTGAATACCCCATATACATATAGAGTTATTTGGAATTGCAGCATTTGGTAATGCAGCATTTGAAGAAGAAGGAGCAGCTAATGCAGTGCCCACATCGAAAGTAACTACCCCAGTAGAAGAAGCTTTGAATTGCGTAACTGCAGTGCCATTAAATGTAAATGCGAAAGGAATGTTAGTTGCAGCAGACCAAGTTGGTGATGCCTGCGTTGCCATTAAAGATGTCCAACCTGATGGCGAGGGTTGTTCTGTATCATTGTTTAAACCACTTGGATTTTGACCAGCATTAATATTGGGATACTGCCAATATTGCGCATTAACTTGCGAAAACAACATTCCCGCAAAAAGAGTAAGTAATACTTTTTTCATTATTTCTAAATTTATATTTCAAATGTAATCAATTTGTAAAAATTTTAAAATGACTTTTGTACAATTTATTTAAATAAATATAGATAATAGGTGAATTTTCTTTATTTTTTGACAAATAGCTTTTACTTATTAATTTTATTTCCTAATAAAATTTTAACAGTGTAGATACAATAATTTATTTCTTTTCTAAATTTTAATGCCTACTTTTGAATAAATATATTTTATATGCGCAAGTTATTTTTATCTTTTTGTTTAGCGTTAGTGTCTATGGCATCTTTTGCTCAGGTTACCATATCTATGGATACTTCTTTTTCTGTATATGATAGAGAAACAAGTGCAAAACCAATTATTACTATTACCAATAATGGTTCTACAACGCTTACTTATAATTGGAACACAGAAGTATCTAGTTGTATTATACCTACAGGTTACACTATGCAAGGTGTTTGCGCTTTACCCGGTCAATGTTGGCCTTATAATACAAATACCCATACAGAAACTATTGCACCTGGTGCTTCTCAAGTAATTGAGCCATCTTTATATTTAGAAGCAAATGCTAGATTGGATTCTGCATGCATTATTGTAGTAAATACCGATTTGAATGGTGGTAAGAAATTGACTTTTGTGATTAATGCGCAAGAGTGGCCACTTAATACGAACAATTATATAAAAGCAAATAAAATTAATTTAGAAATGTATCCGATGCCTGCTGTTACAAGATTAAATGTTGTACACAACAACCCTAAAGTGGCTCGTGCCTATGTATTTAATATGGTAGGTAAAAAAGTAGCTGAATATTTTACACCTGCCAATGCAAGTGGATTTAGTATTCCTGTTGCAGAATTATCTAGTGGTATGTACATCATAGATGTGCGCGATGCTAACAATTTTTCGTTAGCTACGCAACGCTTTTCTAAAAACTAATATAGACTTATAAAATACTATGAAAGCCGCTGCAATTTGTAGCGGCTTTTGTTTTTTGTAGAAATTTTACAATAGTAAATGCCGATATAAAATATTCAAAGTACAAATGAGTGAAGGGAAATTTGACCTATAGAATATTTATAATCGGTATTAAATTGTATTTTGCATGCAATAATTAATACAATGAAAATATATTCATATAATGTAAATGGCATACGCAGCGCAGTAAGCAAAGGTCTATTAGATTGGCTAGCAACCGAGCAACCAGATGTAATAGGCTTTCAGGAAATAAAGGCAAATGAAGCAGATATAGACACTGCCGCTTTTGAAGCTTTGGGCTATGAGTGCTATTGGTTTAGTGCACAGAAAAAAGGTTATAGTGGGGTAGGTGTGCTTACTAAAATAAAACCTACAGAAGTAATTAAAGGTAATGGTATGCAACAAGGCGATTTTGAAGGTCGCACCTTGCAAATAAAAATAAATGATGTATTAATAATCAATACTTACTTTCCTAGTGGTAGCAGTGGCGATGATAGACAATCCTATAAGATGCAATTTTTGGATGAATATAAAAAATGGCTGCAAGGAGTGTTGAAAAAAAACAAGAAAGTAATTGTACTTGGCGATTATAATATTTGCCATAAAGCAATAGACATTCACGACCCCGTGAGCAATAAAAACAGCAGTGGATTTTTGCCAGAAGAAAGAGAATGGATGGACACTTTTTTTGACCTTGGCATGATAGATAGTTTTAGAAAAATAAATGCTAATCCGCATGAATATAGCTGGTGGAGTTTTAGGGCAAATGCGCGCAACAACAATAAAGGTTGGCGCATAGATTATATTAATACTAGCAAAGATTTAGAACCACATATACATCATGCAGCAATATTGCAAGATGCAAAACATAGCGACCACGCGCCAGTGCATCTAACTTTGAAATTCTAATTTTTTTCTTCAGTTATTCAATCATTTAATTATTCAATCATTCAACATGTACATATACAACGTAACCATAAAAATAGAAAATAGCATACAAGATGCGTGGCTTGCATGGATGCAAAAAACGCATATTCCAGAAGTGTTGGCTACTGGCAAATTCCAAGATGCACGCTTTAGCCAATTGGTAGAACCCATTACAGAAGGCGATGATGGATATACTTATGTAGTGCAATACTTTGCAGATACTTACGAAGACTATACCTCTTATATAGATGAGCACGCACCAATTCTGCGCGATAAAGGTTTCAAAGAATTTGGCAATCAGTTTATCGCTTTTAGAAGTTTGTTGAAGAGTTTGTAAAAGTATACTTTACTAAAAAAATGATATGGCAGAGAAATAAGCATTACTAGAAGGGCAAAGCCCACAACACATAACTCACAAGAGCAAAGCCCTTGGAGAGCATAATCAAAAAAAAAGCATCTCAACCGAGATGCATTTTTTATTTTTTATAGTTTAAATATTATTTGCTCAATCTTCCACCACCTACAAAGTATCTAACCCAATAGCTTTCGTCTAAATTGCTAATCATTACACCTTTGCTGCTACTAGCATGCACAAAGTAGTTGTTTTTTAAATAAATACCCACATGGCTTACTGGGCCACCATGTATGCGGAAAAATACTAAATCTCCTTCTTTTAAATTTTCTTTACTAGCTATGTATTCGCTGCTTCTAAACTGCATTAAGCTAGTACGCACCACATCCATGCCATATACGTAGTTATATAATTTTTGCACCAATGCACTGCAATCAATACCGTTTTTTCCTGTGCCACCCAATCTGTAGCGAGTGCCATACCATTCGTCTATAAATTGATACAAAATCACATTGCTAATGCTATTAGGGCTTACCTGCATTACTTTGCTATATTTATCTACAATACCAGTAAATGTTTTACCGGCTTGCTCTAATACTTGTGTACTTTTTTGTATGATTCTATCTCCTAAATCAGGAGATTCTGTTTTTGGTGCGGTTTGATTTTGGTTTAAAGGAACAACTCTGCTTTGACTATTAGCCGCAGGTGTTTGCGCCCCAACAAAATTTATTGTGAAAAAGGCGCTTATTAGCAATAAGGTTCTAAGTGTCTTCATAATGGTTGTAAAAATACACTACCTTTTTTTAAAATGTCTTGACATAGGTTAGGTACATGTTAAGTTTTACATTCTTTAACAGTATTTTGGCTGTTTTTGTATGATGCAGGTCATGAAATGGAAGTAGATGTCTGGTATTTGTAATCAAAAAGGATTTTTTGTTTAAAGTTTTAAACAGCCAAAATCACAAAGATTTACCTCTGACAAATTTTTAGATAGCTGAAGATTACAGAAAATGTATCTTTTTTTAAGGATAGCCAATTGCTTATTGAAAAGAAATTGTAATTTCACGAAACAGATGTATAAATAAGTAGGTTTGATGCTTAAAATATATTTATCTTTCTTAAGATAAACTTATACTTTCAGGTTAGTTAATTTACTTGGTAGAGTAGGGATAAATTATTAAAAAATATTTGGTAATGATAAAAGTATTAAAATATTGGCAAAGCCCACAATACGCGAATTATAAGAGCCTTTGGAGAGCTGGTATATACACTATAGAAATAATTGTAAATGAAAAAAGAGTGCATAGCCAACTATTGCAAATACAGCACTAGTTTAATACTTGTTTTATTGTATAGCTTACCGCTGCTTGCCCAGAAAAACTTGGGTAAGGAGTGGTATGTAGGCTCTCCTAATTATAAAATAATTTTTGAGGCAGATACTGCCTACTCACAATTACTAAACCCTAATGATAAACACTATCCAAGGGTAATTAGTTCCAATGCAAATATTTGTGATGCAGATGGACATTTTTTGGTGGGTAGCACAGTGATGAATTTATATAATAATATGGGTGAATTAGTGGATAGTAATAATTATATTAATAATGATACAATAAGGCTTACTTATGGTCTGTATCCTTATCCAAATAATAGCATTATTTTACCAAAAAAAAATAATCAGTATTATATTTTTACATGTACACAAAGTGACGCACAGTGCAATGGTGAGCATCAAGGCACAGTAGATACTGTTGATTTTGACCAAATATTATATAGTGTTGTAGATATGAATGCTAATGATGGTAAAGGTGCAATAATAGCAAATAGAAAAGTATTGTTGCAAACAAAATCGCCTTGGATAAATAAAAGTAATTTTACTTGCACAAGGCATGCAAATGGTAGAGATTGGTGGCTGATAAAACCAAGTGCAAGAGATAGAAATATTAGGTATAAATATTTAATAACTCCAGATACTATAATTGCAAGTCAAGATATTGAGTATAAAAATTTTGGAAAACTGAATAATGACAATGTAGGCCAAAGTATTTTTAGTGCAGATGGCAGTTGGTATGCAGAGTGTAATAAAGAAAGTCCACATACAATTTATAGATTTGATAGATGCAGTGGCCAGTTTTCACATATTAGAACTATTAATATCACTCCATATACCAAAACCAAATGGAGCAGATTTGATGGTGTATGTTTTAGTGCTAATAATAAATACCTATACACATCAGATGAATATTTTATTTATCAAATAGATTTGGAGGAGCCCAATGATAGCATGGCTGTGCAATGTGTAAGTTGGCAAGATACAACCTGGTTTCCTGGCTATAATACTATGCAAATGAGCCCCAATGGGCAAATAGTAATGGGTAGTTGGGCAGGTGTTTCCCCTTATTGGAATGCTATAATGCACCCCAATGAAAAAGGAATGTCATGTGGATTTAAAACAGATTATGTAGTGTCTAGCCTCTACCATGCAGGTGCAGTAAATACTCCCTTCAATGACCCACCCAATATGCCATTTTTTGAATTAGGTGCTTTAGCAGGCAGCCCATGTGATACCATCAAGTTAGCAAGTAGTCCATTCAATAATTGGTTGTTATACCCAAATCCTACAACAGGGCAGCTAAACATTCAAGTACCAAATAGCAATACTCAAATACAACTAGCTATTTATAATGTACTTGGGCAAAAAGTATTAGAAAAAACTGTAGCTGTAGATATAAAATATAAAGCTAGTTTGGATATTAGTAGCTTAGCTACAAGCTTGTACTTTGTAAAAATAGAAGATGGGAATAAGGGGTTTACACAAAAAATTATTAAATATTAATATGAAAAAGTATTTACTTTTTGTAATAGGTTTTATTAGTATCATTGCACAACTGCAAGCGCAAAATATTTTGCAAACTAAGCCAAGGTTAATGTATAATTACACTTTGTTCACAGATTCTGTATTTGCCATAGATTACAAAAAACTACCAGAAGGCGCAAGACCACAATTAACAGATGATATAAAAGCTGTTGCTAAAAAACAACTGATTCAATTTACAGATAGAGGAGATAGCATAGATAGATTTTGGTATGTAAATAATACCATTTTTACACAATGTAAGTTTGTAGTGTATCA
>CAIXQW010000154.1 GCA_903921675.1 uncultured bacterium
GAAGAAGTATTATTATGTGGAACAACAGAAATTGATTTGCCTTTTAATTCCTCCTTACCATATCATCCATTGTTTATTGTAAATGAAAGTACAACTATTGCTCAGCAGCATCAATATATTGATGCCATGTGCAGAGCTATTCAAATAGAAGTGCCAAGTAAAATTATTTTTTATTCGCCTACTAAAATGGATACAAAAACTGTTTTATTTAGAATTAAAGAACATGCAGGTATTGTTGGGGTACCAATAGAAGAGTTGTAAAACGTTATAATGATAACGGAATTCAACATCTAGAAGGAGGTTAGTTTTCCCAAACTCGATACCAATGTTACATTATACACTCGTGCAGACTTGTGCTGATTAAAATATTGGCAGGCACGAAGTCTTTGGAAGTGTTATTACCCTGCAGATCTAGTAGGATTTCTGTTTTTTATCTCTACTCTAATCATTGGGGCTACTTTGTGCTGCATACCCTCTTATTTATACAAAGTAGATTTAGTATTTTATTAAATGCAAATCAATAACTTTACGCAATATTTATTTTTTTTATGTCGAAATTTACAATTGCAATACATGGTGGCGCAGGTACCATATTAAAATCTATGCTAACACCGGAGTTAGAATTAAGTTATCATATTGGTCTGCAAGATGCGCTGAATGCTGGATACCATATTTTAGAAAAAGGTGGCTTTAGCATTGATGCTGTGCAAGCGGCAGTAGTAAGTTTAGAGAATAATATTTTATTTAACGCTGGTAAGGGTTCTGTTTTTACAAATAAAGGTATTCACGAAATGGATGCTTGCTTGATGGAAGGAAAAAATTTAGAAGCAGGCAGTGTAGCAGGTGTTAGGAGTGTAAAAAATCCGATATTACTTTGTTCAGAAATTATGCAACATAGTGGACATGTACTATTAAGTGGGCAAGGTGCGCAGGATTTTGCTGTGCTTAGAGGAATGGAATTATTGCCAGAAGATTATTTTTATAGTGAGTTTAGATATAATCAGTGGCAAGAAATAAAGGATAGCGAGTTGTATCTGTTAGATCATAAAGAAAATGCAGGTGGCTCGGATAAAAAGTTTGGAACAGTTGGTGCCGTAGCTTTGGATGTGCATGGCAATGTTGCCGCAGCTACGAGCACAGGTGGTATGACTAATAAACGCTACGGAAGGCTAGGAGATAGCTGCATAGTAGGTATTGGTAATTATGCTAATAATAAAACATGCGCTGTAAGCTGCACTGGGCATGGTGAATTTTTTATACGAAGCGTGGTAGCTTATGATGTTAGCTGCCTAATGGAATATAAAGGCATGAATTTAAAAGATGCATGCGAAAAAGTAGTGCTAGATAAGTTGGTAAAAATAGAAGGAGAAGGCGGTTTGATAGCAGTTGATACTTTAGGTAGTTATGAGCTTTGCTTTAATAGCGAAGGCATGTATAGAGGCGCAAAAACTAGTGATGGAATTAATGTTGTAGGTATTTATAAATAGTTCTAAAAAAATACTCTCTCCAGAAATAAGCCATGCGCAGGAGTGCTAAAATTCGCTTTTGTACAATCTTTTGCAAGAATTATTTTCTCAAAATCATTTAAGCTAATATAACCTGCACCAACTTTCAGCATAGTGCCTACTAAGCCTCTTACCATTCCTCTTAAAAACCGATTACCTATTACATTATAGGTAAGAATATTTTCTGCAGGTTGTTCCCAAATGCTTTTGCTTAATGTACAATCAAATGTAAATACATCTGTGTGTTTTTTACAGAAGCTTTCAAAGTTGGTATGGTGCATTAAAATAGTTGCACCTGCATTCAATTTTTCTAAGTCTAATTGATAAGGATAATACCAAGATGTATGTGCTACAAATGCATTTTTTATGGTATGTATAAAATATTTATATTCTCTGCCCTTCGCGTCAAATCTGCAATGTGCATCATCTGCTACAACTTGAATATTTTTTACCACAATATCAAAAGGCAAAATGCTATTGATGTTATAAATAAATTTTTCAGAAATGGTAGCATCACTATCAAAGTGTAAAAAATTTTGTAAAGCATGCACACCAGCATCTGTTCTGCTACTAGTGGTAGAAGTGATTGAAGCTTTAAGTAAGGTAGTTAAAGCCTTATCTATCAAGCCTTGTACCGTTTCTACCCTTGGGTTGTTAGATTGACTTGCTAGGCCACTGTACCTACTTCCTTTGTATTGGATTTCTAAAAAATATCTTGGCATGGCAATACAAGTAGTAATCGATTATTGTAAAAAATTATTCTAAGTACAAAGTATGGCCAGGAATAATTACTTCTTTTTTTAATTTATTTATGTCCATTAATCGTGCTACAGTCATACCAAATTGCTCTGCAATTTCATTCAAATTATCACCGGCTTTTATGGTATAAATTTTCTTGCCATTTTTTGTAGGTTTTTCTATTTTGGCTATTGGATCTTTATCCAATTTTATAGCTTCTATTTTTTTAACATTCACTGCATTTTTATTATCGGCTTTTGCTACAGCTGTTTTAGGTTCGGTTATTGTATTATTTTTTTTAATTGCAGGTTCTTCTTTTTTTACAGTAATTACTCTAGATTCTGTATTCGGGGTGGCTGTAGCAACAGTTTTAGTATCATTAGGCACAGCAGTTTTTGGCTTATTGATGTAAATTGTATTACCGCTTTTTGCTATTGGATTTTTTAGGCTGGCACTTAAAATTTTATCTTTCTGAATCAAAAAAGCATCCAACTTTGCAGCGGGTATAGTTAGTTTTACAAGTGTTCCTGGCACAGCTGTTTGCTCATTAAATTGTGGGTTCCATCTACGTAATTTATTTAGATCGAAGTCTAAAACGGTAGCAATAGATTCAATATTATAAGCACCTTTTATCTTTAATGTAATAACTTGCGAAATTTCTTCAGGTAAAATTTGTTGTAAACTTTTGCCATTATCATCTGCATCAATGGCTAAATCATTATCTGCATCATCATTTACAGGAATCGCATCTTCTGTTTTTTGTTTGGCTGTAGTTTTTACAACACCTCCTTTCCCTAAATCATTTTTTGTTATCAATTTTGCATCTTTTGGCAAATTGCCTAAGTCTAAAACTTTAGAATTTTTATCGTAATAAATACTAGTGGCAATAAATGCCATTACATGGTTTTGCGTTTCTTTTGGTAAAAATTGTTTGATATCCCAAAAGCTTCTACCGCCAGTTTTATTTAAATGACGTAAAACTGGTGCTGGTCCGCAGTTATATGCTGCAATTACCAATAACCAATCATGAAACATACTGTACAAGCGTTTGGTAAACTTTGCAGCGGCTTGGGTACTTTTATAAAAATCTCTTCTTTCATCCAAGGTTTCAGACACTTGCAAGCCAAGCATTTGGCCAGTAGCAGGCATAAATTGCCACGGACCAACCGCGCCAACAGGGCTAGTTGCATTTGGATTTAAGGCACTTTCTATTACTGCTAGGCTATGCATTTCTTTAGGGATACCATTTTTACGCATAGTATTATCTATCATTGTAAAGTAACCTTTGTTGGCAGCTTTTATTCTGCTCATTCTAGGGCCAAAGTTGGTATTGTAATTTTTCACATACTCAATGATATAATTTGCATAAGCACCATACAATTGTTCACTTACTTTAAAGTTTCCGTAGCTAAGTGCATTATTATCTTGTTCACTTCGGGAGGCATTTTTATTTACAAAAGTAGCGGTACGCTTAACTATTCTGCTAGTGTCTACATTTTTAAAAGCTGAAGCTAATTTTTTTTGCCCTTCTGATAACTTAGTGTCTTTGATAATTGTTTCTTTTACATCTTTTGGCTTAGCTACAGCAATATTTTTTGTTCGCAAAGAGTCAGTAGCAAACACACCTATACTATTTGCTAATAAAAAACTAGCAAATAGGCATAAAAATTTAATTAAGTACAAACTTTTAATTTTCAAGGCGTTAAAAATATTTTATCGTTTTGCAAAGAGAAATACAATTATTTTTTTTGTTCTTCCTTCATCCCTGCTTCTATCTCATCGCGAACATTATTTTTAGCGTCATTAAATTCACGCATTCCTTTGCCTAAACCACGCATGAATTCTGGTATCTTTCTACCTCCAAACATCACCAATACC
>CAIXQW010000155.1 GCA_903921675.1 uncultured bacterium
TAAAGTAACGTACAATCAATAACTTTAATCTTTCAATTGGATTTGTACTATGTACTTTATAGTATGTATTATCTATTTGGCTTTGTATAATATAAACGTAGTGCATTAAAGGTAGTTTAAAAATAAAAAATGCTCCTAAAAGGAGCATTTAATAATATTCAGCGGAGAAAGAGGGATTCGAACCCCCGGACCTGTAACAGTCAACAGTTTTCAAGACTGTCGCAATCGACCACTCTGCCATTTCTCCGTGGCAAATGTAAGACAGCAATTAGTTTCTACAAAATTTAGTACTTATATTTTATAGAATAAAAATCATTCTAAGGATTATTAGAAAAATCAATATGAGGCACGAATGTTAGATTTTTCAATCCCGATGCTGAGGCACGAAGCCATCGGAGGGGTTAATAACACGCAGTTCTACTGCGATTCCGATTTTTTTCCATCCAGAGTGTAAACCTCTGGACTACTTTGGGGTACAAACCCTGAGATTATTAAAATTTGGAAAGCTTCTTTTATTTAAGAATGGCTCATCAGCCTAGTATTTGCAGTAATTCTTTTACTCCTTCTCCTGCACCTTTTTCTATTTTTATAATATTATTATGAGCCGTAATTTCTGGAATCACTTTGTCTATTACATACAATGGCGAATTTATTGGAGCGTATTTTACCAAGCTTGCAGCAGGATACACTACCAAACTAGTACCAATAATAACCATCATATCGCAATCCAAACATAGAGCCACTGCTTCATCCATTGCAGATACCGCCTCATGAAACCAAACAATGTGTGGCCTTAACTGTCCGCCATCAGGTGCGGTATCACCTACATTTATTGGTTGATGATACGCAAATGTAGTAGCATCATTTTTTACACTTCTCATTTTTACAATTTCGCCATGCAAATGCAAAATGTTTTTACTACCAGCTCTTTCGTGCAGATCGTCAATATTTTGAGTGATGATTTGCACATTATATTTATCTGCTAAAGTTACTAAACCTTTGTGCGCATCATTTGGTTGTGCTTTTAATATGTCTTTGCGGCGTTGATTATAAAAATCTAACACCAATTGCGGA
This sequence comes from uncultured bacterium, assembly GCA_903921675.1. GTDB lineage: Bacteria > Bacteroidota > Bacteroidia > Chitinophagales > Chitinophagaceae > CAIXQW01. The sequence continues at coordinate 1,075 of CAIXQW010000155.1, forward strand.
TTACGTTGAAAAGCCATTGGTGTGGCTACATCTTCTACATTATAACCATTCCATAGTCCATTACTGTCTCTGAAAGTTTTAATACCACTTTCTGCACTGATTCCTGCACCTGTTAATACTACTATTTTTTGTTTCATCAAATATTTATCTAAATTTACTACAAAACTAAAGATATAATGATTTATTATGCAATTGGCATGCTGCTATTTTCTATTCTAATAATTTTTTATTTTTATAAAAATAGCCAAAACAAAACCTTAATAAAACAAGACCGCCGCCAACGCTTAAAAGATGCGCAAGACCAATATAACAAAGCTTTTGGGATAGAAACAGAAGATAAATTAACCGAATTTGAAAATATAAAATAATGGGAGAGATAATCTTTGCTTTGCTGTCGGTTGCCGCTTTGTTGGTGATTCATCATTTAAAAAATACTGGTCAAATAGGTAGGAGGTATGATAGAGATAGATTTTATGATGCTACTAAAAAGCATCATCAGGAAGTATTTGATCTCCATCCAAAAGTTCCTGCAATAGATGAACAAAAAGATAGTGAAATTTAATTTACTTGATTTTATGTAGGTAATGAATGTAAGCCTTCATCATTCACTATTTTTCCTTACTTTTGCATCCAAATTTTACAACAATCAGATATGAATTTACACGAATATCAAGCCAAAGAGCAATTAAAGAAATATAATGTGCCATTGCAAAATGGGGTAGCATGCACCACTGTAGACGAAGCTGTAGCTGCTTATAATGACACTGCAAGCCGCACAGGCACTAAGTTTGTAGTAATCAAAGCACAAATACATGCTGGTGGTCGTGGTAAAGGAACTTTTATAGAAGTACCTACGCAACACGGTGTACAAGTAGCTAAAAGCGAAGACGATGCAAGAACAATTGCAACAAATATGCTAGGTAATACATTGGTAACTTTGCAAACTGGCGATGCTGGTAAAGTAGTAAGTAAAATATTTATAGCAGAAGATGCTTATTACGAAGGTGTAAGCCCTATCAAAGAATTTTATTTAAGTGTATTGTTAGATAGAACGCGTAAGCAAAACGTAATTATGTACAGCCAAGATGGCGGTATGAATATAGAAGATGTAGCGCATAATACACCTGAAAGAATTTTTAAAGAATATATCCAGCCGGGTTCTCCATTACAAGGATTCCAAGCGCGCAACATCGCATTCAACCTAGGTTTAACTGGTGAGGCATTTAAAAATTGCACAAAGTTTGTTACTAATTTGTACCAAGCTTATGTAGGTTTAGATTGCGAAATGCTAGAAATTAATCCATTGTTCAAAGCAGCAGATGATAAAATTATCGCTGTAGATTGTAAAATGAGCATTGAAGATAATAGCTTAATTCGCCATAAAGATTTAGAATTATTGCGCGATAAAAGCGAAGAAGATCCTACAGAAGTAGAAGCACACGAAAGCAATTTGAATTATGTAAAATTGGATGGTAATGTGGGCTGTATGGTAAATGGTGCAGGATTGGCTATGGCTACCATGGATATGATTAAATTAAGTGGTGGAGAGCCTGCTAACTTTTTGGATGTAGGTGGTAGTGCTAATGCTACTACAGTAGAAGCTGGTTTCCGTATCATTTTAAAAGACCCTAAAGTAAAAGCAATTTTAATTAATATTTTTGGTGGAATTGTAAGATGCGATAGAGTAGCGCAAGGTGTGATAGATGCATACAAATCTATTGGCACTATCAATGTACCAATTATTGTGCGCCTGCAAGGTACCAATGCCGAAGAAGCAAAAGAATTAATAGAAGCTAGCGGCCTAAAAGTACAAAGCGCAACCTTATTAAGTGAAGCTGCAAATTTGGTAAACAAAGCGGTAGCTTAAGTTTCAATCAGTTAATATATTTAAAGAAGGGGTTCAATTTTTTGAATCCCTTATTTTTTTTGAATAAAATAAAGCACATCTGCATCTCCATTTGCATGAATATATTTTAGATATTTGTTTGTTTAGCTAAAAACAAAGATGCAAATAAAAAAAGGGAAGTAGTAAATTTTATCATCATGTAATGATAGACGTAAAAAGTGGGGGATAGGATATAGGTAAAATTAAACTAAATGACGATTCAAAAAGCACAATATTTTATTCAATTAAAAGTTTACCATTCTTTATAAATTCGTTATTACAAATTTGTTTATAGAAATATACTCCTTTTGCAGTATGTTCAATATTTATCATTTTATTTTGAGACTCTTTTGGAAGCTTTATTTCATATATTATTTGACCTTGAATATTTAAAATTTGAAATTTTGAATCAGTATTATTTTTATAAAGAATATTTAATATTCCGAAATTGGGATTTGGAAAAACAAGTAAATCGTTTTCATTCACCTGAGTATTTACAGATGTTGGAGTACCTGAAATTCCGTTGGAATCAATATTGAAAATATAGGAATTTAAGTTATTACAATCAACATTAATATTATTACTCTTAAAATTACTTAATCCATATTTATCAAGCCATATTTGATAAATACCTTGAGGAATATTTTTAAAACTAAAACCACCATAAATATCAGTAATTTTACTATCAATAATTTGATTGTTTTTTACAAGGAAGGCAATACGATTTCCTAATACAATATTAGAATTTGAGGAGGTAAATCTTCCTGAAATAGAACATATACCAATTATTTCATTTTTTGAATTAAGAATAATATCCTTAATAATGTTGCCATCACTACTATAATAAAATGGGCTAGAAAGTTGAATCAATGATTCATTATTATTGTATGTTGGTATGAAATCATTGTAACTATTATTTCCCGTTTGTGCTAAAACATAATATGTGCCTGAATCCTGCAATTCAAACGAATAATTACCAAATGTATCAGTAAATGTATTTTCTATTTGAAAAATTTCATTTTTAGTATAATCTAATTTAAATAATTTCATAAGTAGGTTTTGTGCAGGAATATTATTTGGTGTAGTTACTTTACCAGATACTAAATTAATATTTAATATTCCGCATTCTAACATAGCACTTGATACTCCGTTTTCGGTAGTCAACCACATTCTACAATTTTGATCAACAGTAATTCCTTCAACATCATTGTTACATAATAATGAATTATAAACTGTGTATATCTCCCATATACCATTTTTTAAATAAGCTAATCCTCCGCGGCATCCAAATAATATGGAGGAATCTGAATTGAAATAAATATACTCCGCATCATTTGTAGGAATTGGGCTATTAGATGTATCTATTGTTGACCATGCACCATTTTCTAATTTTAAAAACCCATTTTCAGAACATAACCAAATTGCATTTGAATATGGATCTGCAATTAAATTTGATAAAGA
>CAIXQW010000156.1 GCA_903921675.1 uncultured bacterium
GCAAATTATAGTATTAATATTTTTTACTGCTTTTAATACACCTTTACCTTGATAAATTTTCTTGTCGCCATCACGCAATTCCATTGCCTCATGTATGCCAGTGCTAGCGCCACTTGGCACTGCTGCTCGTCCCATAATACCATTATCTGTATACACTTCGGCTTCTACTGTTGGATTGCCGCGGCTGTCTAAAATTTGTCTTGCATGAATGTGTGCGATGATACTCATATATTAATATTTAATTAGATGGTAAAAATAATATTTTAAAGAAATGATTTTTTAAGATGTTTATCACTTAATGTAATTGATAATAGTATGATTGGTTTTTATTAGCACCAATTGTAATGGATCCCGATGTAGAAATTGAGAACATTGATTAGCGGAATAGCTTTTTTAAATATTAATATTTAGCGCCACTCACTCCTATATTTTCTATTGGATGCCAGGTAGTTTTTATTTCTTGCAAATCCATAATTAAATACGGATTTTCTGATTCAGATTTTGCCCAGTCTTTATTCCACCAAAAACTGCGTTTTATATTTAAGGATGCATTTTGTGCAATGGTTTTCCAAATGGCTTTATCTGTACGGCAATACACAACTGCATTTACATCCATGTGATTGCTAAAATGGGTATGCAATTCTTTTTCCTTACCTGTTAGAATATTAATGATACCAGCAGGCACATCGCTAGTAGCTAATACTTCTGCAAAAGTAATAGCACTCAATGGCTTGGATGATGAGGCAAGCACTATACATGTATTGCCACCAACAATGCATGGTAAAAGGGCACTTATAAAACCTAACAAACTAGTTTCATCAGATGCAATGATACTTACTACACCCATAGGTTCTGGCACACTAAAATTAAAATGAGATGTGGCTACAGGATTTACGCTGCTGTATATAGCTTGGTATTTATCGCACCAACCACTATAATATACACATCTATCAATACTCATTTGCACTTCTTTTTCAGCACTTGCTTTTGTGCTTCCTTGGCTTATTAATTCTTCTACAAATTGTACTTTGCGTCCTTCTAAAATTTCTGCAATTCTATAAATAATTTGTGATTTGTTAAATGCAGCTCTGCCTTGCCATGCATCTTGTGCTTTGCGGACAGCAACTACAGCATTTCTAAAGTCTTTACGAGAGCTTAGGCCAACATTGGCAATGGTTTCATTTGCTTTATTCTGTATTTTGTAATAGCGACCACTTTCTGTGCGAGGGAAAGCACCACCTATAAAAAGTTTGTATGTTTTTAATACTGCAATACGAGTCATAATAAATTCTATTATTTAAATATTTGAAATTAAAATTGTTGTAAGTATGCTGCTAAACCATGTACACCGCCTTCCCTGCCAAAACCACTTTCTTTGTAACCACCAAATGGACTTGCAGGATCGAATTTATTAAATGTATTTGCCCATACAACACCGGCTTTTAATTTTTGAGTGAGGTTGAATATTTTACTGCCTTTATCTGTCCAAACACCAGCACTTAAACCATAAGGAATATTATTTGCTTTCTCTATTACTTCTTCGATGGTTCTAAATGTTTGAATGGCTAATACGGGTCCAAAAATTTCTTCTTGCACAATGCGGTGGCTTTGCGAAGTATGCATAAACAAAGTTGGTTTGCAAAAGAATCCTTTGCTAGGCAATGCACAACTACTTTGATACATGCTGGCTTCTTCTTTGATTCCTAATTTGATATAATGATTAATTTTATCTAATTGTACCTTGCTATTAATTGCGCCAATATCTGTTTGTTTATCCAAAGGGTCGCCAATAATTAATGTTTCCATTCTTTGTTTTAATTTTTTTACAACAATATCTGCAACACTTTCTTGCACAAATAATCTAGACCCAGCGCAGCACACATGCCCTTGATTGAAAAATATGCCATTGATAATACCTTCTATCGCTTGATCTAAAGCTGCATCGGCAAAAATAATATTAGCCCCTTTGCCTCCAAGCTCTAAGCTTAGTTTTTTATCTGTTCCAGCAATTTCATTTTGAATCCATTTGCCTACAGCAGTGCTGCCTGTAAATGCAATTTTGTTTGGAATAGGATGTTGTACCATTGCAGCACCAGTAGCTTTTTGCCCACTAATAATATTTACTACACCTGGCGGAAGATCTGCTTCTTGCATAACTTCTGCCAACTTCATTGCGGTTAAAGGTGTGGTTTCTGCAGGCTTTAAAACAACTGTATTACCCGTAGCTAAAGCAGGTGCAATTTTCCAAGCAGCCATCAATAAGGGAAAATTCCATGGAATAATCTGCGCAGCCACACCATGTGGTTTTATTTGTTGATTAGGGAATGCATATTGCAATTTATCTGCCCAACCAGCATAATAGAAAAAATGGTTAGCTGCTAGCGGAATATCTATATCTCTACTTTCGCGAATTGGTTTACCGCCATCTATACTTTCTATTACAGCAAATTCTCTTGCGCGCTCTTGAATAATTCTTGCGATTCTGAAAATATATTTCCCTCTTTCTTTTGCAGAAATTTTACTCCAAGTTTTGTCATAAGCATTTTTTGCAGCCATCATGGCAGAATCAACATCCTTTGGATTTGCATCTGCTACTTTTGCTATCACTTGTTCTGTAGAAGGATTGATTGTATCAAAATACTTACCACTATTCGGCTTTACAAATCTGCCATTAATAAATAATTCGTATTGCTGTTTTAGCTGAATATGATCCTTGGACTCAAGGGCAGGCGCATAAGACCATGTGAAGGGTTGAACTTGCTCTTTTATTTTTTTAGCCATTTTTTTTAGTTTAATCTTTTGAAATATAATCCCCTGAATAATAAACGCCGCTTTGTTCTTTATGCAATTGTAATAATATATCATTTGCCAAGCTACTTGCTCCAAAACGAAACCATTCATTGGTCATCCATGCTCCACCTAAGGTTTCATATAACATCACCAAATATTGCAATGCTTGCTTTGATGTGCTAATGCCGCCAGCTGGTTTCATACCTACCATTTTGCCTGTTTTTTCGTGATAATCTTTTATTGCATGAAGCATTACTAATGTAACTGGCATTGTAGCTGCAGGTTGAATTTTTCCTGTACTAGTTTTTATAAAATCTGCACCTGCTTGCATTGCAATTTCGCTTACTAATCTAATATTATCTAATGTACTTAACTCGCCTGTTTCGAAAATAACTTTTAATCTTGCATTGCCACATGCTTCTTTAATAGTAGCAATTTCATCGTAAACAAATTTACTATTACCACTTAAAAATTCACCACGACTTATTACCATATCTATCTCGTCGGCACCATTATCAATGGCTAGCTTTGTGTCAGCAAGTTTTACTTTTAAACTACTATTACCACTCGGAAATGCAGTAGCTACTGAAGCAACGTTTATACCTGAATTACCTAATGCTGTTTTTGCTGTTTTTACGTGATTTGGGTAAACACATACAGCGGCAACGGTTGGCAGCCCAGGAATATCATCGGCTGGATGCATCGCTTTGTAGCACATTTGACGAACTTTACCAGCAGTGTCTTTGCCTTCTAAAGTTGTAAGATCTATCATGCTTAAGGCTAAGTGCAATCCTTGCAATTTGCTTTCTTTTTTAATGCTTCTAGAATTGAGTCTTGCAATTCGCTCCTCTACACCCACTTGGTCTATGACAGGAATATTAGATAGGTCTAACATTTAGATATATATTGTGAATGGTAAAGATAAAGATTTATTAGAAAAGATAGCTTGATAGATAATTTATATATAAATGGAGTAATTAGGGAAATTAATAATGATAAGTAAAATCCATTTCATAAATTATTGAACATAATTGTAATAAATATACAATTACAAAAAAATTTAAAGTTATCCAGCACACTAATGTAAACAAATATGCAAGTTTTTACATTAGGGCATTTTGACCTCTATAACAATGACATAAACAAAATTCATTAATGTAATTGCAGTAATTAGTAATATTTAGCAACATATAAAATGCTACTAAAACAAAAAACCACATCTTTTGAATGTGGTTTTTTATTAAAATTTTAAGATAATATTGATCTACTAATTACAATTCTCTGCACTTCGCTTGTGCCTTCATAAATCTGTGTAATTTTTGCATCACGCATCAGTCTTTCTACATGAAAGTCTTTTACATAACCATATCCACCATGTATTTGTACTGCTTCGTTAGTAATAGTTTGTGCTATATCACTTGCATATAATTTAGCCATACTGCTACTTAATGCATAATCCAAATCGTTATCTTTATCAAACGCAGATTTATAGCATAACAATCTTGCTGCTTCTAATTGTGTTGCCATATCAGCCAATTTGAATTGTATAGCTTGATGATGCATAATTTCTTTACCAAATGCTTTGCGTTGTTTACTATACGCTAATGCTAATTCGTAAGCGCCACTTGCAATACCTAATGCTTGACTTGCTATACCAATTCTACCACCTGCTAAAATTTTCATTGCAAATTTAAATCCAAAACCATCTTCACCAATTCTGTTTTCTTTTGGCACTTTTACATCATTAAACATAATGCTATGGGTATCGCTACCACGAATACCCATTTTATTTTCTTTTGCACCTACAGTAATACCAACAGAATCTTTTTCTACTATCAATGCGTTGATACCACGATGTCCTTTTTCAACATCTGTTTGTGCAATTACAATATAATAGCTTGCACTATTACCATTAGTGATCCAGTTTTTAATGCCATTCACTAAGTAATGATCTCCTTTATCTTCTGCAATGGTGCGCTGACTTGTAGCATCGCTGCCAGCTTCTGGTTCACTTAAAAGAAATGCACCAATTTTTTCGCCAGTGGCTGTTGGCACCAAATATTTTTGTTTTTGTTCTTCTGTACCATAATGCTCTACACCCCAATTGTATAAACTATTATTTACACTCATTACCACACTTGCACTAGCATCTACTTTACTGATTTCCTCCATTGCTATCACATAACTAATGGTATCCATACCGCCGCCTCCGTATTTCGGATCTACCATCATTCCTAAAAAACCAAGTTCTCCCATTTTCTTAACTTGCTCAGCCGGAAATTTTTGATGTTCATCTCGCTCTATTACTCCAGGGAGCAATTCTTGCTGAGCAAAGTCTCTTGCCATTTTTTGTATCATCAAGTGCTCTTCTGTCAATTGGAAATTCATAAAATATATAATGTTTTTGATTAATTGGCACAAACATAGTAATTGTAAAGCAGTTAGAGAAATTATAAAATTAGTAATTTATCAAATTATCAATGATTATTATAAGCGATTAAGGATTGCTGAGATTTAACTATATCATTGACATTAAATAAACTTAAGCATTTATTTAACTTTCAAGAATTTAGGCTTTTTCATGATATTTTATATATTTACCAAATATGCATACATTTTCAACAATGAAATATTTTTTTTATATACTTGGTTTAATTATTTTAATAAGTTGCCAATCTAATACGGTAACTAATGCCAACCCACCTGCACCATCACAACCTCCTAAATTTGGTAGGGTTAATTTATTGTATTCAGATACTACATCGCCAGAAATGAAGCGAATTATTTATAGTTTAGATACATTTTACGCATCAAGAGTAGCAGCAGGCTTCAATGGTCAAGTATTAATTGGCTATAAAGGGAAAGTGATTTACGAAAGATATTTTGGTTATGCACAGAAAGAATCTGGATTAATGCAAAACAAAGAAAGTGCTAGCCAATTAGCCAGCACGAGTAAGCCATTTACTGCCATGGCTGTATGCTTGCTAAAAGATAGAGGTTTATTAAATTTTGATGATTATATAAGCCAATACATTCCAGAATTTCCATATCCCGGTATTACAATTAGAAATTTATTGAGCCATAGAAGTGGATTGCCAGATTATTTGCATTTTGCAGAAGCTAATAGGTTGCCTGCAAATGCAAATACTTTAATGAGTAATGGCGAATTGATGGACATTATTTTTACAAAAAAACCAAAATTAAATTTTGCGCCAAACACAAGATTTACATATTGCAATACGAACTATGCTGTATTAAGCTATTTGGTAAGCCGAATTACCAATATGCCATTTTCTACATTTATGAAGTACATGATATTTGAACCTCTTGGCATGAAAAACACTTATATATTTGATGCAAATGCAAAACATCCAAATAACTATTGCAAGAACTATAAAGGTAGCAATTGGGCAGAACAAAAAGACATGGCATTGGATGGCGTTAGCGGTGATAAGGGTTGCTATAGTACAGTGCAAGATATGTATAAATGGGATCAAGCTTTGTACAAAGGAGTGTTAGTAAAACAAAAAACCCTAGATGAGGCTTATGCTCCATATAGCTTTGAAAACCCTGGAGTAAAAAATTATGGTTTAGGGTGGAGAATGCTAATATACCCAGAACAGAAAATAATTTTCCACAATGGATATTGGCATGGATGTAATAATTGTTTTTATCGTTTTTTGAATGATAATTTTACAATAATAGTTTTAGGTAATAAATACAATAAAGCAAATTACTATCAACCACTAGGTATATTTAATATTATTAATGGCAAACCAGATACAGATACTGAGTTTGAAACCGAGGAATAAATAAATTTTTATTTGTTTTTTACCATATCTTTGTCTGTGATGCTAAAGCAAATTGGTGCTATTTTAATTTTGGTTGTGTTTTTTACACAATACTTTGGCTATGGCTTTGTGTATACCAAA
>CAIXQW010000157.1 GCA_903921675.1 uncultured bacterium
AACAAACAATAGATGCTAACAATTTTTTTGAATACCAAAACGAAATAGGCATCAATGGCAGTCAATTATTAAGTAATCTGTTAAGTTTAAATGCTAGCACTGGTGTAAATACACCATTTGGTTTTCACTATGCCTATCATACCAATAAAATTACTTATAGAATAGGTGCCAATGCCTATTACAATAAATCCACAGATCTTGCAAGTTCTTCTTTCAATAGAAAAGAATTAACGGATCATACATTTGGTGTAAGATTATGTTTAGAAAAACATGTTGCAATTTTACCAAAATTAAATTTACATATTGGCATGGATGCTTTTGGTCAGAATGCTCATGCTGAATCTATTATAGATCAACAATTTTTTACAAGTTCCAATTTGTTATCATTTGGAGGAGGCCCTGCTGCCAGATTTATTTTTAAAATCAATAAAAACATAAATATTATGTCAGAATCTACATTGTATGGGTCTTATGGATTTAAGGAAACTAGAGTGCAATTAGGTTCACCAACCCCAGAGGTGAAAAATGCAATTGAATCTAGTTTGATATTAGGGTTGCCAACTTCATTGTATATTCAAATATTATTTTAGTTATGGATAGTAATAAAATATATTTAAAAAAAATTGTATTAATCCTTGTTTGTATTAGTATTGGAATGCCGATGTTTTCTCAAAAAAAATCGGAAGATAATTTTGAAATAAACCAAGCTGTATGGGAGAAAAAAAGAGAAATAGGTTTTAACTTTACAAATCTTGTACATAGTTTAGTGCCATTTAATTTGGGTTTACCACAATCTGGTTTTGTAGGAATAAGAAGTAAAGTATATGATAGGAAATACGCATTTAGAAACAGCTTTGGCACAAATTTATTGACAGATGATGTAGCAAATAATGAAAGACAATTTTTTTATGCAGCCCTTGGTTACGAAAGAAGAAGGATAATTGGCGCCAAATGGTCATACACCTCTGGTTGGGATTTGTATGTGAGTGCAGGTGTGCTGACAGAAGATATAGATCAGCTCATGATTGGACCTACAAGACACTATGGCTTAGAATACAATCTTAATGCAAGATGTTATATTTCCACAGAATCTCAAATACTATTTGGCTTTGGAGAAGAAGCTGCCGTTAAATTTATTTATCCTACAGCATTAAATTTTAACATTCGCCTTTAAATAATTAACAAATAAAATAAATACCTTTATCCTCCCGTTTAAAATATCTAATATGAAAAAGTCAATTCTCTTCCTAACTGTAGTAAGTGCGGTTGCATTATACTCTTGCACTAGGTCTATTCAAGTAGCTAATACCAGCAATGAAATTCCTAAATTGCCTACTACTCCTTTTAATTATATAGAAGGAAAGTTGCCAGGGGGGCAAACTATTAAATCATTTTCAGAAAATAATTTTAATAATGGTGGTTTTGGAATTTCATTTGATATGAATGGAAATCCAGTAAATACAAACTCTTTAAAAGTTACAAATGAAGGTGCATCTCTTGGAAGAGTTTTGTTTTACGATAAAAAATTATCTTTAAATAATACAATTTCATGTGGCACATGCCATCAGCAAGATAAAGCATTTACAGATGGCTTGGCTTTAAGTAAAGGTTTTGAAGGTAGAATCACTTCTCGCAGCACCATGGCAATTATGAATCCAATTGCTCAGCGTAATTTATTTTGGGATAGCAGAAGTAGTAATTTAGAAGATTTAGCTTTGCGCCCCGTTACTAATCATATAGAAATGGGTATGGATAATATGGATAGATTGATTACAAAATTAGCAAACACTAGTTATTATCCAGATTTATTCAAAAAAGCATTTGGAACAAGTACTATTTCTGCAAAAAATATCAGTAGTGCACTAAGCCAATTTGTAGGAAGTATTACAACTGCAGATTCTAAATTTGATAGAGTAGAAGGTTCGCAAATGCAAGGACCATCTGCAAGCTTCTCAGAATTAGAAGCAATAGGTCAAAACTTATTTCAGCAAAACTGTGCTAGCTGCCATGCTGGTTTGAATTTTATTGCGGATGATTCTCCAACAGGTGCCTATGGTGGCGGCGGCGATTTTAACGCTGGAACTACAAATAAAAAAGGAGCTACTAATATTGGTTTAGATTTTGTATATGCCGATAATGGATTAGGTAATGGCAATTTTAAAATACCTAGTTTAAGAAACATTGCAGTTACATCGCCATATATGCATGATGGTAGATTTAAAACATTAGAGGAAGTATTAAATCATTATACAAATGGCATTAAGCCACATGCAAAATTGGATGTAAAATTCAAAGGAGCAAACAGCTCTGTAAAACCAATTATATTGAGTGATATAGAAAAGAAGGCAGTAATTGCATTCCTAAATACTTTAACAGATCAAACAATGTTGAAAGATCCAAAATTTAGTGATCCTTTTCAAAATTAAAATAGTAAGAAAGTAAATGTAGAAAGTGGTGACTTATGGTGCCA
>CAIXQW010000158.1 GCA_903921675.1 uncultured bacterium
ATGAAGTAAATTATTTTTTGTTTGTTCCTAATACCCTATCATTATATAATGCAGTACCTTCTGGAACTTGTTCTACATTTGTCAATAAATTAAATTGGAATATTTCGTTTTTAGTCAATACTCTCATTAAATTTTTGAACCCAGGATAATGTAATCCTGCATCACATTTTATGCAAATTAATGGTTGCTTTGCTAATTTAGAATTTACCCCTGCCATTCTTGCATTATATACCCAATAGGCCAATTCATTTGTTTCTGGAGCAAATGTAGTATCGCATGGGATACCTAATTCTGGGAATTTTTTTCTTTCATCAGCGCTTAACGCTAAGAATGATTTTAAATTTGCAAAAGAGGCACCAATTGCTGATCCTGTAATAAATGATTGCTTTTCAGCTTCACTTAATCCTAAATTCTTTTCAGTATTAACTTTATTAATTAAATCTACTTTCGCATCTTTATTATCAAAGTCCATATACATTTTACCATCTTTGTCGATGGTTATTAAAATAGAATTATCTGGTTGTGGAACATTAGCAACCGAAGTTGGAGTGCGCACTACAACAGGCTCTGCAGGCTTAAACTTAGTGGCCAACATAAAGAAGGTCAAAAGCAAGAAAGCCACATCGCACATTGCAGTCATATCCACATTGGTGCTCTTTCTCGGTAATTTATGTGCCATGATTAATTATTTAAATTGTTTGATTGTGAATTTAATAATTAAGCAGGATAATTTGCTTTGAAACTTTGTGCTAATGTAAATCCACTTTCATCAATACCATATGTAACTTGGTCGATAATAGTAGTAAAGAAGTTATAAAATATAATAGCAAAGAATGAAGTACCAATACCTAATGCTGTATTTACCAATGCTTCAGAGATACCTGTTGCTAATGCATTTGCATCTGGTGCACCTGCTTGACCCATTGCACGGAATGCACGAATCATACCAAATACTGTTCCTAACAAACCTAACAATGTTGCAACAGATGCAATTGTAGATAGGAAAACTAAATTCTTTTCTAACATTGGCAATTCTAAAGCTGTAGCTTCTTCCACTTCTTTTTGAATAGTAGCTAATTTTTGCTCTTGTGTTAGATGAGTAGCATTAGCCATAGCTTTGTACTTTACTAATCCACCTTTCATTACATTACCAACACTTCCTGCTTGCTTATCACAAATACGAATTGCGCCATCGATATCTTTTTTGTCTAAACAAGATTTTACTTCTCTAATAAAATCTCCATTACCCATTCTTCCTCTACTTTTAAATACAGTATAAATTCTTTCAATTGCAAATGCCAACATTGTAAAGAAGCATCCAATCAAAAAAGGTACTAACATACCACCTGCATACATTGTTCCCATTAAATTATTAGGAACATGTTTTTCAGCATCACTAAAATTGCCTTTTGCGCCTAATACAAATGTAAATATTGCCCAACCTAATGCAATACATACCAATACTACAATAAAGTTCATCAAAAATGTACTTGTTCCTCTACTTGGTGCACTTGGTGCTGCCACAGTTGCTTTTACTTCTGCCATAAAATGTTTGTTTTTCTTTGTTTAAATTTTTTGTTTATAATTTTAATTAAATGCAAATATAATTTTTTGGATGGTTTTACCAAATTCAAATACAATTATATTATGCACAAAGGAAACGATTTTAAATTGATAATATTGTATTAATATTGTAATAATTATGTCAGTTTTTACAATTATAGGATTAATATGCCTTGGCGCAATAGCTGGAATACTAAGTAGCCTAGTTGGTATAGGCGGTGGAATCGTAATAGTGCCTGTATTGGTAATGGCTTTTGGCCTCAATCAACATACTGCACAAGGTACTACTTTAGCGATGTTAAGTTTTCCTGTTG
>CAIXQW010000159.1 GCA_903921675.1 uncultured bacterium
TGTTTTGGATATTTTTTATATAAATACTCGCCAACTACTGCACCTAATATGGCATCTCCTAAAAACTCTAGTCTTTCATTATTAGATTCTTCTAAAAGACTATTACTTCTATGAATTAAAGCTAACTCGTATAATGCAATAATCCCAGGTTTAAAACCTAGTATATTTTGTAAAAGTTCTACGCGAGAATCTTTCACGAAGTATTGTAATATAATATTGGGAACTAAACGCAAATCGTTAGTCTATTTTTTTGAAAATCACAGTAGCATTATGTCCTCCAAAGCCAAATGTATTACTTAATGCAGCACGAATTGGTCTAAACTGTGCTTTATTAAAGGTTAGGTTTAATTTTGGATCTATATTTTCATCATCTGTAAAATGATTGATAGTAGGAGGAACAGTATCGTGATAAACACTTAAAATAGTAGCCACAGCTTCTATAGCACCTGCAGCGCCAAGTAAATGGCCTGTCATACTTTTGGTGCTGCTGATGTTCATGGTGTAAGCATGGTCGCCAAATACGTGTTGAATAGCTTTTAACTCTGCTACATCACCTAATGGCGTACTTGTACCATGTACATTGATGTAATCAACATCTGTAGGTTGCAATCCTGCATCTTCTAGGGCATTGTTTAATACAAGTATTACGCCTAGCCCTTCTGGATGCGGTGCTGTAAGGTGATAGGCATCTGCGCTAGCACCACTACCTGCCAATTCGCAATAAATTTTTGCGCCACGAGCTTTGGCATGCTCATATTCTTCTAAAATAATTGCTCCAGCACCTTCGCCTAATACAAAACCGTCGCGGTCTTTATCAAATGGTCTGGAAGCAGTTTTAGGGTCGTCGTTTCTTTCGCTAAGCGCCTTCATGCTATTAAACCCACCCATTCCGGCTTGGTTTACAGCTGCTTCGCTACCGCCTACTACAAATACAATGGCTTTGTTTAATCTTATTAGGTTAAACGCATCCATCAATGCATGGCTACTACTAGCACAAGCACTTACTGTACAATAGTTTGGCCCACGAAACCCATATTTCATTCCAATATGCCCTGCAGCAATATCTGCAATCATTTTTGGAATAAAGAAAGGATTATAGCGCGGAGTGCCATCACCACTAGCAAAGTTCATTACTTCATCAAAGAAAGTACCTAAACCACCAATGCCGCTAGCCCAAATTACGCCGGCTTTATCTTTATTAAGTGTGTCTAAATTTAATCCAGCATCTTTTACGGCTTCATCGGCACATACCACTGCAAACTGGCTAAATCTATCCAATTTGCGAGCTTCTTTTCTATCCATGTGCTCTTCTACATGGAAGCCTTTTACTTCGCATGCAAATTGCGTTTTGAATTTACTTGCATCGTAAAGTGTAATAGGCTCAGCGCCTGAAACACCATCTACTAACGATTTCCAATATTCAGAAACAGTATTACCGATGGGGGTTAAGGCGCCAAGACCAGTTACTACGACCCTTTTTAATTCCATAAAAGAAAATGTTTGGGTTTTTTAGAATTATTTTGCGTTACCTTCTAAATAGCTGATAGCATGACCAACTGTTGTAATTGTTTCTGCTTGCTCATCAGGAATAGAGATGTTGAATTCTTTTTCAAACTCCATAATTAATTCTACTGTATCCAAAGAATCAGCTCCTAAATCGTTAGTGAAGCTAGCTTCGTTTGTTACCTCATCTTCGCTAACTCCTAATTTGTCAACGATGATTTTCTTTACGCGTGATGCAATTTCTGACATGTTTAAATGTATTTAAGGCTACAAATATATGTGATTTAAGGAAATGAATGAATAAATGGTAGAAAAATTATGTTTTTAAATGAATAGAATTGAAAATAATTAATTTACAATAAAATATTTTACATGAAATGGGTATGGTAATAATTAGTTTCTTCTTCAGTAGGGTTTTGGTCTGCTGGCGGAGTATCTTTATACCCAATTTATAAAGTTAATAATTACTAATTAGTTTATTAATAAAACATCACCAAATTTCAGTATCTGTTGACCATTATTATTTTTTAATTGTATGGAATAAAAATAAGTATCAGGTGGTAAATTTTGATTATTGCTTTTACCATTCCAAGCTTGGTTTATATTATTTGATTTAAATATCTGTTGTCCCCATCTATTATAAATACTAATTTTAAAATCAGAATATGCACAATTTATAGTTGGCAAAAATGTATCATTGATACCATCATTATTTGGAGAAAATATATTAGGTATAAATAATTCACAACAATCTATTGAGGTAATATTAATTGTATCAGTTTGAACTCCACATTGATTTTCTGTTTTTACTACTACAGTTTCATTTTTATTTACAATATAATTGTTTGCAACAATTGTATCTTGCCAAATGATATTAAAATAATTAATATTTGATTTTAAAATTATAGAATCACCAATACAAATACTTGTATCATTACCAATATTTAATGGAGTACAATTTATAGGCTCAATTATATATACACCAGCTAGATCAGCATTTTTTGAGCCATCATTATTTATTAGAAATGTAATTTCTATTCCAATTATTGTATCCAAATTATTTAATTTAAAATCTTTTTCAAAATCTAAAGGCACCATATACCTTTCGGAGTTTAATTTATTATTAAAACAGTTTATAGAAAACAAATAATTCCAAGTAACATTCGGAAGTTGCACCCAATCATTTTCTGTAACAAAATGATGCTCAGAATACTGAAAATTTGATTTTATTAACCGAACATCATAATTAGAACGATTAAATCCAGTTTCAATTACTAACTCTTTTCCGCTTTTATCTATCCATTGTTGGTAAAAAAATCCTTGAATTTTTTCATTGGGATTAAAATTTACCCAAATAGAATCATTTGGTATATTACAGACATAATAAGAATTACAGGTATTTGGATGTGTTGCTGTTTTTAAATGGTCAAGAATTAAATTATTACCTATGGATTGTGCACTAATTATTTTAAATTGGTAAATTAGAATTATTAGAAGTAAACATTTTTTAGGAAACATTAATTTGCAATTTTATATGTTTTTATATCCTTATTATCAATATTGAGTTTTAAATAATATATACCTTTTGCCAAATTGCTATAATCAATGTTGAATGATTTGCTATTATTCAGCGAATTGCCTTGATTTATAATTTGTCCTAAATTATTTATGATTTGATATTCACAGGTATTAAAACTATTTGAAAATGAAACAATCCAGCTATCTGTATTTTGCAAAATTTGAATTTCTGATACTACTTTATCTTTAATGGTTAATGGCCAACAAGTTGAAGGATTAATATAGTTGCCATTACAGTCTAACTTGGCATAGAATGTACCATTACTTATTTTTGCAACTACAAAATATCCACTATCCATTGAGGGAATTACATCTACAATATTTAAAAAATTTGGTTCATTTGTAAAGTCCCTTAACCAAGCTACAGATTCGTTTTCTAATTTCATTATTTGCATATCATTGCTGATAATATAACTATTTTCATAACTGTTTTTATAAATTCGTTTACCAAAATCACCACCCCAAGGCATTGTGATTTTATCTGTTAAGTTAATATCTTTTATTAAGTTCATGTTTTTATCCATTTTAAAAAAATTTTTAGAACCAATAATTGTGTAAGTAGAATCTTTTTCAATATTTATCTGATGTACTGAATTTATATTAAATGAATCAACTAGTGTTTCTGGTAAATCAATATTTCTAATATAATTTAATGAGGTATCAAATTCCATTAATAAATAAGTTTCTACAATATTAGCTGCAACATTGTTTCTAGCACCTACATACAATTTTGTACCATCTATACTACGAGATATATAGCCAAAATA
This sequence comes from uncultured bacterium, assembly GCA_903921675.1. Classification (GTDB taxonomy): domain Bacteria; phylum Bacteroidota; class Bacteroidia; order Chitinophagales; family Chitinophagaceae; genus CAIXQW01. The sequence goes on from CAIXQW010000159.1 coordinate 3,849, forward strand.
AATAGGACCATAATTATTTAAGTCAATATTTTGTTTGATAATTATACCATTGGTATCTAGCTTAACTATATACTGTTTAGAATTATTCAATGAATCAAACCCAATTCCTAAGATATAATAGTAATTATCCCAATAGAATGCATGAGATGCTAAATTTGTCATTTCTAACCCAATGGGATTATAATAAAAGTTTTTTTTAAAAGTTAAATCAGGGTTTATTATCAATAATTGAGAACTAGCCATCCAACTATTATTAAAAAAACTTTTACCACAAAA
>CAIXQW010000160.1 GCA_903921675.1 uncultured bacterium
TATTTGAATTAGTTCTCCATCTGCGTTAGGTATTGGATCGCCGTGTGGGTCTATATTTGGGTATTGCAAAAATGCATCTAATTTTTCTATTAATTCTGCACTCTGAATATGTTCTAATTGTTCCGCTACATCATGCACTTGATCCCAAGTAAATGCCAATTTTTTTACCAAAAATACTTCCCATAAACGATGCTTACGAATAACTTGCAATGCAACTAGTTTACCGCTTTTGTTTAAGGTTACTTTGCTATATGGTTTGTAAGTAATTAGTTTTTTTTCTTTTAATTTTTGCAGCATATTGGTTACAGTTGCAGGCTTTATTTTCATATAAGTTGCTATATGATTGGTGCTTGTGTAATTGCCAATAGTAGCATCGCATAAATGGTAAATGCTTTTTAAATAATTTTCTTCTGTGTAGCTGTATTGCATTTTTTGTGTTGAAATCAAAAGTAAACAATGTATTTAATTTTACTTGATCTTTATTGTCTAAATTGTTTGATGAAATGAAAATATTTATTTTATTCCTATCCTTCATATGCGGCGCTTTCTAAGCTTCTACTAAAGTGTCTGTTTTTAGCTCTCGTTATAAAAAATTAAAAAATACAAAACCAGAGAATTATTTTGATTGTCAGGATAATATTCTACAGATGTAGCCGTAAAAAGCTATTAACGAATGGAATAAAAACAGGATGCAACAATTGCAAATAAAGTAAACTAGCAGAGCAAACAATTGGCGGATATAAGGATCTGAGAAGAGTGATGGCTGTATAAATATAAATTCTATCAGATTTTTTATAAATAACCAAATTGGCAAAATAATGATAGTGCCTATTACTCAGGCAAGAAAATAATAGCTTTAAGAAATATTAGTAATGGATTGGATGAAGTAGCATTCGAGAGAGGATCTATTGCTAATGCAAAACCTTTTACAGTAATTCATTAATAGTTTAGTAAGGTAATACTTTTTATTTTTAAGTAAAAAAAACAAAATGATTACGGATGATTCTGTTGAATAAGCTCACTCATTAATCGATATAGTTCTTGTAGCTTTGGATTGTTTTCAAGTAACTGTAAATGTTGTTGCATAGTGCCTTTATCTCTGCGCAATGCCGGTCCAGTTTGATTTTCTGTTGGAGGGCTTGTATATAATTTTTGAATAGTAAGTTCCAAAATTGGTATTAATAAATCAAACGGAATATTATTTTTAGTGCAAATATCATGAGCTATTGCAAATAAATGATTGCTGAAATTATTACTTATAGTAGCGGTAAGATGTGCAATTTGTTTTTGCTCATCGTTTAAGAATTGTACTTTGTTAGATAAATTATTTGCAATAGTTTCTATTACTGCTTTAGCTTTTGCAGAACTGTAATTAACTATAAATGGAATATCCTTATGAGAAGGTAAATTGTCTTTTGTGATAGAATAGATAGGCCAAATGCAACCAGCATCTTTACTGTAGCTATTTATAGCTTCCAATTTGCATGTGCCGCTATTGTGAATTACCACTGTGTTTACTTGTAGTGAAATAGATTTAATTTCGTCATCAGGTATAGACACAAATAGGGCATCTATATTATCATCTAAGCCAGTAAGGTTTACTACTGTTTGTGCATTTACTTTACTGGCCAATACACTTGCGCGGTTTACTCTTTCACTAATTATTTGATGAATGACATGGCCTTCTTGCAAAAGTTTTGTTGCAAAAAATGTAGCAATATTACCAGAGCCAATGATAGAAATTTTCAAACGAAATATATTACAGTTGCAAGGTAATATTTATAAATAGGATAATAAATTATTTTCGCAAAAAAGCAATTACAAACAGAAACTGCCTATTTACCTTATAAACTAAAAAAATAATGTTCTTATTTGTTTTTTACAACTGCTATTAATAACTTTAAAAAATAATAATTGAATAATGAGAAAAATTGGAATTTGTTTAGGAGTTGTTGTGCTATTTATTGCATCATGCACTAAAGGGCCGGGTCCAGGAGGGAGAGCTAAAATTAAAGGAAAATTATTTGCTAAAAATTTAGATAA
>CAIXQW010000161.1 GCA_903921675.1 uncultured bacterium
GTAAAAGTATCAATCTTCGCTTTAGCATTAGGCGTATTCGCATCTTGCGGTGAAGCTACAGAAACTCAAGCTGCTGTGGCTGCTGCAACTCCAACAACTGAAGCTGCTGCTCCTGCTGCTACTACAGAAGCTACAGCTACTCCAGCTGCTGATTCTACTAAGCCAGCTACAACTGAAGCTGCTCCTGCTGCTACTCCAGCTGCTGATAGCACTAAAAAATAATTTTTTAAAAAGCTAGCAAAATATAAAAAACCGTTCCAATGGAACGGTTTTTTTATGGATAAAATTTTTTAAAAAATATTTAAACTTGTGGGTTACCTTTTTTTATTTCAAATATTAATAGCATAACAATTTAAAAAATAAACAAAATGACAAATTTCGTAAAAGTATCAATCTTCGCTTTAGCATTAGGCGTATTCGCATCTTGCGGTGAATCTACTGAAACTCCAGCTGCTGAGGCTGCTGCAACTCCAACAACTGAAGCTGCTGCTCCTGCTGCTACTCCAGAAGCTACAGCTACTCCAGCTGCTGATTCTACTATGCCAGCTGCAACTGAAGCTGCTCAACCAGCTGCTACTCCAGCTGCTGATAGCACTAAAAAATAATTTTACCACAAAATTATACCAAGAAACCGTTCCTCTATGGAACGGTTTTTTTGTTTATAAATCATTCGTAATAAAAAGTTATTTAGCTAATTCTGTTTGCAACAAATATTACCTTTGCATCTCCTACCATGAGCGACAGCATCAAACACGAATGCGGATTAGCTTTTATCCGACTGCGTAAACCTTTTGCGCATTATCATCAGCAATACGGCACATCTTTTTACGGAATCAACAAATTGTTTTTGTTGATGGAAAAACAACATAACCGAGGCCAAGACGGCGCTGGTTTTGCCACCATTAAGCTAAATGCGGAGCCTGGGCATCCATACATGAGGCGCATACGTAGCAATGTTACACAGCCTATTGTAGATATTATGCAACAGGTAAAAAAAGAAATTGATGGTGTAGAAAAGCATTACCCAGATTTGCGCAAACACCCTGGCATGACCAAAGGATACCTTAGCTTTATGGGAGAAGTATTAATGGGCCACATGCGTTATGGTACACAAGGCAGAAATAATATAGAATATTGCCATCCGTTTGTAAAAGCAGACATCAACCCAAATAAACATTTGGTAATGGCTGGCAACTTTAACCTAGTTAATACCAAAGAATTATTTGACAAATTACATAAAGAAGATTTAGCTAATCTTAAAGCAGATAGTGATTTAGCTGCTATGATAGAAACCATTCATGCAAAAATGGTAAAGCAGATAGATAGCGCATTTGGCAAGCACGATTGGAAAAAAATATTAGGTGAAAGCACTGCTACATTTGATGGTGGATTTGTTGCCGGAGGCTTATGTGGCAACGGTGATGCATTTGTTGTGCGCGATAAAAATGGCATCAGACCATGTTTTTATTATATAGACGACGAAGTAATAGTAGCAGCAAGCGAAAGACCTGCTATTATGACTGCATTTAAAGTGCCAATAGAAAGTATCCAAGAGTTACCAAAAGGTCATGCACTAATTGTAAACGCAGATGGCGAATACGCTGTTGAACAAATTTTAGAAGAAGCACCACAAACTAGTTGCAGCTTTGAAAGAATTTATTTTAGCCGTGGTAGCGATGCAGATATTTATAACGAGAGAAAAAACCTTGGCAGAGCTTTGAGTGAGCAGGTACTAAAAGCTATTAATCATGATTTGCGCAATACGATATTTTCTTTTATCCCTAATACTGCAGAAACTGCATTTTATGGATTGATAAAAGGAGCAGAAGCGTATTTGAATAATATAAAAATACAACGCATTACAAGCTGGGAGAAAGAATACGACGAGGAGAAACTTGCTGAAATGATAAACCGTAGAGTGCGTATAGAAAAACTAGCAATAAAAGATGCTAAAATTCGCACATTTATCAATGATGATGAAAGTAGAAATGAGTTGGTACAGCATGCTTACGATATTACTTATGGTACTGTAAGGCCAGGTATAGATAATATTGTAATAATAGATGATAGTATAGTTCGTGGTACTACATTGAGAGAAAGTGTTATTAGAATGCTAGATAGATTGGGTGCTAAAAAAATATATATTGTAAGTAGCGCTCCACAAATACGCTACCCTGATTGCTATGGTATAGATATGAGTAAGATGGGAGAATTTATTGCCTTTCAGGCAGCAGTAGAGTTACTAAAAGACAATAACAATATTAGTAAATTAGATACCATTCACACACAAATACACGAAGCAGAGAAAGCAAATACACTGCATACTGCCAACTTTGTAAAACAAGTTTATGAAGACTTTAGCCCAGAACAAATTAATGCAAAAATAGCTACCATGCTTCGGGCAGAAGATATTAATGCCGAAGTAGAAATTATCTACCAAAGTATAGAAGGATTACGAATGGCATGCCCTAACCATACCGGTGATTGGTACTTTACAGGCAATTATCCAACACCTGGTGGCAATAGTGTTGTAAATAGGGCATTTGCCAATTATATGTTGGGCAAAGTAGGTAGAGGATATTAATTGAAATGACTAGCTAAGAATTAAAAAGAAAATTGTTTCTACAATTATCTTTTATAAAATAATGTAAAGCAAACTATTGCAAAATTAGTTTATTTGTCCATTGCTGTTGATTGCTTTTTAATGTCAAAAAGTAAATGCCTTTCGGAAAATCGAATAATGATAATTCTAATTCATTATTCATATTTTTTGTAGAAGTATATTTTTTTACTATTGTACCATATACATTATAAATACAAATTTCCATAAAACTATTCTCTTGTAAAGTTTCCAAATTAATTTTCACAGTTTTTTCTGTTGGATTTGGATAAAAGTTGAAAAGTTTGCTATTTTGTATAGCAGAAACAGCAGTAGGAAAATTCTGAAAAACATGAATATAATCTACAAACATGGTATCTGGAAATACAGAATTTGTTGCAGGACTTCCGGGCCAATTGCCGCCTACAGCCATATTTAAAATAATAAAAAAAGGTAAATGAAAAGCAGAAGTATTATTAATACTATTTTTTATAGTGTTTTTGTAATACACATTATTATCCAAAAGCCATTTAATAGAATCGGCACTCCATTCTATACCATATAAATGATACTGGGTAGCATTGCAAAATGCACTATTGCCTGCTTGCACATGGCCATTATTATTCCAATGCATTGTTCCATAAATTTTATTTTCTGTATTGATATGTTCCAAAATATCTAACTCGCCACATGTTGGCCAACTCACTTGATTAATATTATTGCCTAACATCCAAAAAGCTGGCCATACTCCTTGGGTTTGTTGCAATTTAATTCTTGCTTCTATTTTTCCATAGGTCCAGGTTTGAAGATCTTTACTTACCATTCTAGCAGATGTATAATTACTGCCTTGATAGTTTTCTTTTTTTGCAATAATTAATAAATTGCCATTGCTAACAAGGGCATTATCTGCTCTATTGGTATAATACTGCAACTCATTATTACCCCAGCCTCCATCTCCAATTTCAAATTTCCAATTTTGGAGTTTGATACTATTATTAAAAGAGTCAGCCCATACTAAGTTCCAATTTTGAGCATTTACATTTGCACAAATAGTAAGGTGAAGGATGAGAACCAAAAATATTTTCATAACTCTTTTTTTCAATTAGTTTATAAAAGTATTCCATAACTTTCAAATAGTTGTATTCAATTTAATAATAGACTATATTTAATTTACTTTTGTAGTAGAGAGTAGTTTTAAATTAATTTTTACACATATCATGAAAACCATTATCATTACCCGCCATGCAAAATCTAGCTGGGATAATATTTTACAAAAAGATTTTGATAGAACATTAAATAGCAGAGGATACCATGACGCACCGATGATGGGAAAGCGTTTGGAAAATAGAAATTTATCAATATCAAAAATAATAAGCAGTGCGGCAATTAGAGCAAAGGAAACTGCATTGCTCATCGCTAATGAATTACAATATGCATCCGAAAATATTTTGTTTTTAGAAGAATTGTATCATGCCCCGCCAAACCGCATCAACGATGTAATAATTGCTTTGGATGATAGCATAGAAACTGCAATGATTGTGTGCCATAATCCAGGAATTACAGATTGGGTAAATGAACAAGCAGGAACAATAATTGCAAATATGCCAACATGTGCAATGGCTGCATTTACAGCTAATGTGCAGCATTGGCATCAGTTTGCAAATGCAAAAAAAGAATTATTTTTTTTAGATTTTCCGAAGAATGGAATTGGTGATTAAAATTGTAGCGCATGAATTTTACAATACACCCAAATGGAGAAATATCTAGATTATTTTTAGAAAATAATTGTAATACATTTTCTGAAGCATCTAATTTTATTAACCATCTAACTTATAAAAGAAATGCGAATAAAAATAATATTAGTTGCGTTTTTACAGATAAATGTGGCACATGTAGCACCAAACATGCAACGCTTAAGCAACTCGCTATAGAACAACGTCAACCTATAAAATTAATGCTAGGCATTTTTAAAATGAACAAAACAAATACACCAAGTATTGCCAATATCTTATTAGCAAACAATTTAGCATATCTACCAGAAGCACATAATTATTTACGAACCAATTCTACAATTATCGATTGTACAAAACAGAATTGGTCTGCAACAAATTTCGAAAACGATTTATTGGAAGCAATAGAAATTCAACCCAAGCAAATAACAGATTTTAAAGTAACCTATCATCAGCAGTTTATAAAAAAATGGCTGCAAACCCAACCTCAAATTAAATTAACAGAAACAGAAATTTGGCAAATTCGCGAGCAGTGTATTCAAGTTTTTGGCGGATAATTTTTTCTACAATTGACAGATAATTATTGCTTACAATTCACCGAAAAAATACTTTTATATTAAAGCAATACCCCATTCTTCGATAGTCTAAAACCGTTTACATAAAAAATGCTTGACTATGCTCATTTATTAACTATTATGACAATTCTATGACAATTCTATGACAATTCAGATGGAACTTTACACGGTGAATGTAAGCAATATAAGGACCATTGGGTTATTGATAGCTGTTGTAATTGGATTTAGTGCTTGTTTTAAAAAGGATGTGCAAATAAAACTTCCTGCAAAGACTGGCGCTAGTTTGATGCAAATTACTATGGGTTCAACCTACGATACCTGCTATTTTATAAATTTGGATAATGCTGCTGTGATTAAAAAATATTTAATTACAGATTGGGATATTCGCTTTGACGCTACAGATAATGGGCACGTTGTATTAATGAACTCTGGCAATCATAACCTGCGCATCATAAAATCTAGTACAGATAATATGAAAGGAGCAATTACGATACCACCTTTAGATACAACATGGGGCTATGATTCTCCGACAGCTTGGGTGGATAGCGCATATTTACAAAATTGGCAAGATGGTAATGGCAATACAAAAAATGAAGTGTATTTAGTAAGAAGAGGCGATGCTGTAAATGCGCTTAGCTATTATAAATTCAAAATATTAAGTGTATCGCAAGGTGAGTATGTAATTCAATACGACACAGTGGATGGCATAGAACCTAAAACAATTAGTATACCTAAAAATGCAGAAAAAAACTTTAGCTATTTTAGTTTTAATAATGGCGGAAAAGTTGTAGATATTGAACCTGCAAAAACTTCTTGGGACATATGCTTTACGCAATATCACCAACCATTTTACAACTTCACTCCATTTTTATATTATCCGGTTGTAGGTTGCTTAAGTAATAGTTACAATACGCAATGCGGCGGTGATACAACATTTGCTACAGGCTTTAATACCTTTTCTTTAGACCAAGTCAATCAGTATCCATTAAATAGTTTTGCCAATACCATTGGTTACAACTGGAAAAAACCAGATGCTAATTTTATATATACAACCTACCCCGAATATTTGTATTTAGTAAAAACGCAACTAGGCCATTTATATAAATTACATTTTCTAGATTTTTATTATCAAGGATTAGAAAAGGGTGCACCAAAATTTGAATTTGAAAGATTGGATTAATTATTTATTGAACCATTATTTTTTCTACCAAAGTGTTGCCAAATTTATTTTCTATTGCTATAAAATAAATCCCTGACATCAAAGCATTATTTGCAATTACAAAATTGTTTTCACCAGTTTTCAATTGAATTGGTTCTTGCAATAATAATTTTCCATTGGCATCTACAATCCTGTAGTTGGTAAGTTGGCTATTGGCGGCATTTACAGTAACCACCCATTTGTTTTGTGCATTAGCTACTGAAATAATTTCTTTCGATTTTACATTTACATTAGCAACTGCTAATGCCGCTATCTTTCGTACAATTTGTGTTTCCCATATCCCTCTACCATAGGTGGCTACTACCAGCTTTCCAGTGGCATATTGAATTTTCAAATCAGTAACTTCTGTATTGGGCAAACCAGCACTATAGTATTGCCAAGTAGTATCCATATCTTTTTTATAAAAAACGCCTCCCGCATCTGTACCAACATACATATCTACATTTGCGCTATCACTTTCTTTATCTATCATGATGCAATTTGCTGGTAAGTTTGGTAAATTAAATGTGTGGTTTTTAAAAGTATTACCACCATCTATGCTTTTCCAAACTTGCCTATTTATGCTATATCCAGATTTAGTAAACCATAATACTTTATCATTTTTTGGATGAACTGCAATAGAAGATATCTCCTCGAAACTACCATTAGAACTCGGTAAATTTTTTGTAGCCCATGTTGTACCTAAGTTCTTAGTGATAAACATTTTTTGATCTTTGCCAGCATATATTACATCGGTATTACTAGGTGCTACAGCCAATACTTTTAAATTATCATCATTAGTAGGTCCTGCAAGATTATTACTAATTTTAGTCCAATTATCTCCATTGTCAGTGCTTTTGTACACATCTGTATAGCCTGCTACTAAAGCATTTGCATTTTTAGGGTCTATCTGATAAGGTGTAACCCAAGAGCCATAGTCGTTTTTATCTGGTGTAATTTCGTGGTAAGTATCATTTGTCCATTGATCACCACTTCTATACAATTCTCCATTTACGTATGTAGAATATATTAGTTGTTCATTGGTTGGGTCAATAGCCACCTGCATTGCATCGCCGCCATTAGTTGCATCCCATTGGCCAATAGCTACTCTTTTTCTTCCTCCGTTATCTTGGGTGCCTCCTATCATAAATACAGTATCTGTTTGTGCAACATCTATTTTATAAAATTGTGTAATGAGTAGTCCATTACTCAAATCTTTCCAACTCATATTTTTTTCATTATATCTATACAATCCACCATCATTACACCAAAATATTTTATTGGTAATTGGATGCACAGCACCGCTTCTTTGATCTGCATGCACTACATCATCTATTTGGTTAACATACCATTTTGTAATGCGTATCCAGTTCATGCCAGCATCTGTACTTTTATACACGTCTAATTCGCCCGTGTACATAATATTTTTATTAATTCCGCTTATTTGAAATACTTCATTTACCGGTATAATACTTTTAAAATTAATGGTATTACCTCCATCATTACTTTCCCATAGTTCTTTATTTGTACTATGTGTAATAGCTAAGTAATTTGTATCTGCAGATGTAGTAGCCAATGTTATCCAGTTTTGGCTATACACAAAACTAGATTGCTGATTCCAAGTAACACCGGCATCTATGCTAATATATACTTGGCTCTGATTCCAATAGTCGTAACTAGCCGCATACCAAATATTGGGATTGCCTGGTTTTGGTAAAATATAACTTACACCTTTATTTAATACTTTTGACCAAGTAGCACCACTATCTGCTGTACGATACAAGCCATCATTTTCTGCAGAAAATACAATTTGTCCATTTGTAGGGTGAATAGCCAAGTCGTAAATTGTTTTGCCATCGGCATAGGCATGAGTCAGTCCTGTTGGGTGCCAAGTAGCACCATCATCTGTGCTTTTATAAATACCAATTGTATAATTCCACCATCCATATCTATCATTTAAAGCAACGTATAGCGTATTGCTGAAGGTAGGATCTATTACTACATCTCCACAAGCTACGGTTGGTAAATTATCGCCTACAGCGTTATAGGTATTGCCACCATCTAATGTTTTCCAAAGACCACCTTTTGGCGCTGCTACATAAAATATATTAGAATCTGTAGGATGAAAAGCGATAGAAGTAACTCTACCCATGCCATCATAGCCACTAATGGCAGTGGTTTGTGATATATTTTTCCAAGTATTACTTCTGGTTTTTTTGGCTTGTAAATTTTTATACATTTCCCAAGTAGTGGTAGGTTCGGGGAATGTACCATCTGGCATTAGTCTATTTTGCCAATACCATTCCCATCTTTTATATTGCACATAAGGGTTTTCTTCTCTATCTTCTTTTCCTTTTTTCAACTCTGGGTGCAAAGCAAAATATGCATTTGCTTGCTGTTGAATTTGAGTAAACGATTGTGCTGTTGCATCAATAAAACCCGGCAAGGTTTGTGAGAAAGCAATTCCTTCAACTATTGGAAAATTGATAAATAAAATTATTAAAAATTTTGAAATCTGATTCATGAAAAATTATTTTTTAAACCTAAAACTATAACCACAACTTAAATAATAAGCAGGAGAAACAGTACTTAATCCTAATCCTGCTGAAATATCAAATTGCTGATTTTCTGTAAATTGATATGTAATGCCACCATCGCATCTATTATCTTGATCTTTTATACCTTTCATAAATCCAAAAACCTCAATATATCCTCCTAACTTATTAGAAAAAGAATAACCTGTAGTTAAAGTATAAATAAAGGTAGCTATTGCATCATTGCCGTTCCACTCTGTACCCAAATTATAAGATAAATTCATCTTTTCACTAATTGTATGCATCATTGTAAACCGATAGGATGGTATATAAGATGCAGTTTTGTAGTACTTACTAGCTAATTGATTAATCCCTAAATGGCAGATTACTGAAGTTTGAGGAATAATTCCTTTTTCATCTGCAAGTTTAGCCTTAAAACCTATTGTCAATGGGGTTATTCCATTTACATATTTATTCAGAACATTATTCTGCATTATGTTTTCTGTAATTAAACGAAGTTCGAAATATTTATTTATACCATATTTAGTAAGTATAGTAGGTATTGTGTAATCCAAATTATTATTTTTAATTTTCATTGGATTCATTTGTTCCATTTGCAATCCACACTCCAATTGAAACCATCCAATAGGGGTTAAAAATGGGCATTCCGTTTGATCTGGTCTATCTGTTTGTATAGCAGGTAAATCAGAATTTATACTTTCTTGTGCATTGCTTTTTGAAACGAAAAACAAAAGTGCAAGCAGCATTAAATAAAAAGAATTTTTATTCATATTGGTAAATTTAACATCATGGATTGAAATAGACTAATTTTGATAGACAAAACTAATCCAGAATTGGCAATCAATCTTTTAGCAATGATTAATTTAAAAAATATTCAAACAGAAGTAGACGCAAGCTACTTATATCATTTATTAGCCGAAAACGAAAAAGATGAAAACGTAGCTAAAGTATTTGTCCAAATGAGTGAAATAGAGCATGGTCATGCATTAGCATTTATGAAAAAAAACAATATAGATGTCAACCAAATGCCAGCGCCAAGTGGTAGAGCAAAAACACTAAAAACTATTGGTAAAATACTAGGCTACGATTATGTGCTTGGCGTATTGCTAGATACAGAAAAAAGTATTTCTACTGGCGTATTAAAAATGCGTAAGCAGAGCAATTCAGCATCCTCCTTGTCAGACACAGCCCATGTTACTATTTTAAAGAATATTTTAAATAATAACCACCAAGTTAGCGGATCTAATTTAGCCCGTTTTGAAAAACGACATCGCAGCGTAGGTGGCAATGCATTGCGTGCTGCTGTGCTTGGTGGCAATGATGGATTGGTGAGCAACTTTAGTTTGGTGATGGGTATTGCAGGTGCAACTGCAGGTGCTGAAAATAGCGGGCAACAAGAAATTTTATTAACTGGTATTGCGGGCTTATTAGCAGGTGCATTATCTATGGCTTTAGGCGAATGGATAAGTGTGCAAAGCTCTAAAGAATTATACGAAAACCAAATGCAATTAGAAATGGATGAGTTAGAAACTAATCCAGAAGGCGAAGAAAAAGAGTTAGCATTGATATATTTTAGTAAAGGAATTCCTGAAGAGCAAGCCAAACAAATGGCGAAGGAAATTATGACTGATAAAGATAAAGCGCATCAAATATTAGTAAACGAAGAATTGGGCATCAACCCAGAAGACCTACAAGGTAGTGCTATGGAAGCTGCACTTACTTCTTTCTTTTTGTTTGCGATTGGGGCTATCATTCCTGTGATTCCATTCTTTTTTACAAGCGGCATGACAGCAGTAATTTGGAGTGCTGTGTGCAGTGCAGTAGGATTATTTTTGATAGGTGCAGCCATTACATTATTTACTGGCAAAACAGTTTTATTTAGTGGCATGCGTCAAGTAATATTTGGTTTATTAGCAGCAGCTATCACATTTGGTATTGGTAAATTAATTGGCGTTTCTGTAGCAGGATAAATATTGGAAGAAAAGTATTATATATTTTTTGTATTGGCATTACTTGCCGAAATTATTGGTACTATTAGTGGCTTTGGTTCTTCTATTTTATTTGTGCCTATTGCATCTATATTTATAGATTTTAAACTGGTACTTGGCATTACAGCAGTGTTTCATGTGTTTAGTAATATTACAAAAATTGTTTTGTTCAAGCATGGCATTAATAAAGATATTATTATTAAACTAGGCATCCCTGCCGTAATATTTGTAATCATTGGCGCGTTGCTTACCAAAGTAATTCCGCAGAAAGAAATAGAATTGCTTTTAAATATAGTGTTGGTTGGTTTAGCAATTTTTTTATTGACAAACACCAACAAAACGATTCCTCCAACCAATAAAAATTTATACTTAGGAGGTGTAAGCTCTGGATTTTTTGCAGGATTAATAGGCACAGGTGGTGCCATCAGAGGCTTGGTATTGTCGGGTTTTGGCTTAGAGAAAAATATTTTCATTGCTACATCTGCAGTTATAGATTTAGGTGTAGATAGTAGCAGAGCAGCAATATATATTTACAATGGCTATTTTTTAAAAGAACATATTGTTTTTATTCCGGCTTTAATTGCAATTAGTATTTTGGGCACATGGATTGGTAAAATTTGTTTGCAATATATATCTGAAATAATTTTCAGAAAATTTGTATTAATGGTAATTATATTTACCTCCGTTTTTTATACAGCAAAGTATATTTATGAATTGAATACGTAAATAACACAATTGATTATTTTACTTACTATTAATTCAGCACATCTCCCCTAAGCCTTCTATATTCTTTTCTTGCTTCTTGCACAAAGCTACTACCAGGAAATTCTAAAATTATTTTTTCAAATAGTTTCTTTGCTTCTTCATGATTCTCTAAATATTTTTCGTTGATTACAGCACTTTGATATATGGCGTCATCTGCCAAAATATCTTCGTTGTATTTAGTATATACTTTTTCTAAATATGCCAAAGCTTCTTTGTAATGGTGTTGCTTTACTTCCATGCTTGCTTTTGCCATCAATATATCATCTAGCAAAGCATGCTCTGGATACTCGTTTGTAATGCTATCCAATGCTTTATTTGCATCAGCTAATTTGTTTTGAAATATTAAAAGATCTGCTCTACTAAAAGTTTGCAACGGAGCAATGTTGCTATCCAATCCGCTATTTTCTGTAATTAATACACTTAGGTTTAATGCATCGTTTGCTATCAATTCGCTAGTGCTTGCTTTCAAAATATCCAATTGACCTTGTGCCCATTTAAAGTCGCCGATGTAATAACTTAGTTTTGCATTTTTAAATCGTGCTTCTTCGCCAAGCATATCGTTTTTAAATTCTTTATCTACTTGGCTGTACAACAATGTTGCTTCCCAATTATTATTATCTATTATTTGATAATCGCCAAGATCTAATTTGCATCTTCCTTTAAACATTGGATTGCCGCTGCTTAAAGTAGTAATTTTTTCTAAAGCAGAAATTGCATCTTTTGGTCTATTGGCATAGCGTGCCAAAAGCAATGCGTATTCTTGCTGAGGCTCTGCATATTGCCCACTAGGATTGATGGTAAAATAAGCTTCGTAATCTGCCAATACATTATTTACGTCTTGCGCTGTATAGTTAGGTTTGGCTTCCAATTCTGTTTTAGACAAGCTAATTTTTTCGGCATTGGCTACCATGTAATACGGCGACTCTTTACCTAATTGTATAATATAATTGAATGCATCGCGTGCTGCGTTGTATTCTTTTTCTTTGGCTGCAATGCGTGCAAAACTTAATGGTCTGCGGCCTTGTTCCTTTAATCTTATATCCAATGCTTTTACTTGTGTAAATGCGCTTTCGTAATCTTTTTGTTGGATATACAACCAACTCAATATATCTGGGTACACCACATTTTCTGTTTGATCATTGATACGCTTTATCATTTTTTTGCGTACTGTTTCTACTTTATCTGGTTTCGTAAAAATGCGTAGCAATGCAGTTTTTACATCTTCTATCTTTTTTGGTTGCTGGCTTGCAAGGTCTAATAAGCTTTCTGTAGCTTTATCAAAATCTCCTTTTTTATCGTAAAGTGTAGCCAATTCTTCTGCAAACAAAAATAGATTTCCACTTTGCTTTTTACCACCTTCATACATTTCTATTGCATAATCATTCATGCCATTTTCTATAAATAAATTTGCTACTCTGCGCAGGCTGCCTTCGTCATTCATATTATCTTCCATCAAAGACGCTATGGATTTGCGAGCTTTTTTATCATCTGCTTGTTGGCTATATACTTTATACAGTAGCAATGTATAATCAATATCTTTTTTATATTTCTTTAAAATAGATTTTAATAATTTTTCTGCATTCTTATAATCTCTATTCCCTATTAAACAATTGATGTACCCTTCTGTAATATTTCTATCGCTTGGATTATTTTGATACAACTTAGCATATAATTCGCCAGCCTTTGGGTAATCTTTATTACTTAAATATTCTTTGGCTAGTATTAATAATTGATCTTGTGCTTGCGAAATAGAGGCAAAGCATAAAAAACAAAGTAATACCAAATATTTATTCCATTTCATTATTGTAAAAATGCACTTTTATTTATAGACTTGGTGTGAAAATATTATTAAAATAAATTTAACGCTAAATTAGATTGTACTTGTTAATTCCGTTTACCTTTGTGGTATAATTATTTAATGAAACAATACAAAAAATATTACATCATTCCTGCAGAGCCAGAAATTTTATATCCGGCTTTAACCAATGAATACACCATTCAATTATGGACTGGCGATGAAGCAGAAATGAGTACAGAAATAGGTAGCGAATTTAGCTTGTGGGATGGCAGTATTGTTGGAAAAAATTTAGCCTTTGAGCCTAATAAATTAATTCAGCAAGAATGGTATTTTGGCGAGCAAGATGAACAAAGTATTGTTACCATTAAATTGCATGTGCACCCTAAAGGCACTTCTGTAGAGCTATTGCATACCAATATTCCTGATGAAGATTTTGAAGATATTTGTGAGGGTTGGGATGATGCGTATTTTGGGAACTTGATGGATTTTTTTAGTGAAGGATAGGTTGGGAATTTTGGATGTAGGATTTACGTATGATTGAATATTTTATTTAACAACCTAAGATAGCCTAAGAAAAAGGAAGTTGTGAGTGTGAGTGATTGTCTAAATCTTACCTCGTCATGACTCCATTATTATAGGAGGTTTTCCATTTCTGTATTTACAAATGCACTTAGTGTTTTAATTCTTTCTTTACCAAAATCAAATTCAATACCAGCTGTTGTATACAATGTTTTTAAATCTTTTGTATTGCCAAGGCTTAATGCTGCAAGATAATTTTCTATTGCTTGCTTAGGATTATTCTTATATTGCATCCACATGCCAATGGCACCAAGTTGCGCTATGCCATATTCAATATAATAAAACGGTACCTCAAATAAGTGCAATTGCTTTTGCCAAAAATTTGCCCGATACTCTTCGTAGCCACTGTAATCAATATTTTTTACGCTAAACTCCTTTAAAATCTCCATCCACTTTTCGTTACGTTGTGCTATAGTATGTCCCACATTTGTGTACAACCAATGTTGAAATTTATCTATCGTAGCTATCCATGGTAAAATAGTTAGCACTCTTTCTAACTCTTCTGCTTTGGCTCTTTGCAATTCATCTGTGCTAGTATAAAATTCATTCCAGTACTCCATGCTAAACAATTCCATACTCATGCTAGCCAATTCTGCCATTTCCATAGGGTATTCTTTAAATGCACTTAGTTGCAAATCATGACACACAAAACTATGTATCGCATGACCACCTTCGTGCATCATGGTTACTACATCATCTGCTGTGCTGGCTGCATTCATAAATATAAATGGTACTCCTGTTTCTGCTAACGGACAGTTATAACCACCAGGAGCTTTGCCTTTGCGGCTATCTAAATCCAAGTGTTGCATGCTTTGCATAGTGCGCAGGCAATCGCCAAAAAATGGTCCTAATTTATCAAATACATTTATACTTTTTGTTGTTAAATCTTTACCATCTGCAAAAGGCGTAAGCGGTACAATCCCTTCTGGTTCTGCTTCTACATCATACCCATGCAAAGCAGCCAAGCCAAGTTTCTTTCTTTTTTCATCATAAATTTTTTCGCATAATGGAATAATATATTCTTTTACTGCTTCATGAAACTGCTCGCATTCTTTTACTGTATAATCAAATCTGCCAAGCTCTTTAAACTTATAATCCCTATAATTATCAAAGCCAGCATTTACTGCTATTTGATGGCGCAATGCTAATAATTTATCAAACAAAATATTCAACTCCTTTTTGTCTTGCAAGCGCCTTGTAGAAATTTTATCATACACTTCTTTACGCAACTCTCTATTACTTTGCATTAAAAATTTTACAGCCTGTTGCAAAGTATATTCTTGCTCTTGCACTGTAATTGTCATTTTACTACTAATGCTGCCAAACTGCTGCGCCAACACACTTTCTTCGCTTTGCAATGCAATATTTTTTTCATTAAATAAATCAATATCTTTCTGCACAGCACGCAAATAAATATGGTATTTATCCGCATCTAATTGTTGCGTAAATGGGCAACTCATTAATTTTTTATTCAATGCATCTGCTGCGGCTGCAATAGGCGGTTGTATATCTGTACAAAAGTATGTGTAAGATTTTTCCAACTCTTCGTTGGTGGTATCACAAGTCATTCTTATTTGTCGCCAACAAGCATCTTCGCTCACTACTGCTTGCACCTCGCTAGCTTGCATCAGCCATTGCTCTAACTGCTCTAAACTATCTATAGTGGCATTTTGTAATGTTGTAAAATACGGTTCTATATCTTGCCAAGTATATAAAAAAAAATCTGTAGGTATAAAATGGCGAGTAAGTTTTTGTAGTT
Organism: uncultured bacterium; assembly: GCA_903921675.1. Lineage (GTDB taxonomy): Bacteria > Bacteroidota > Bacteroidia > Chitinophagales > Chitinophagaceae > CAIXQW01. Next base: position 15,547 of record CAIXQW010000161.1, read on the forward strand.
GTACTGTCATATAAGAATTATCAATTATGTATGCAAATGTAATGGAAAATGTATTGGAGTAAAATACCTTATCAATTAAATAAATAAACTATTATAACTTTAGCACTTATTTTTGTATCAATAATTAACTAAAAAAAATTTATGAAATATTTAATTGTAATTACTATGCTATTTGGACTATTTAAAACAAACACTGCGGAGGCGCAAAATATACCTGCATCCATATACGATTTCAAAGTAGAAGCATTGGATGGTTCTATAATAGACTTTAGTAAGTTTAAAGGAAAGAAAATTTTGATAGTAAATACTGCTAGTAAATGTGGTTATACTCCACAATACGAAGGATTGGAAAAGCTGTATGAACAATACAAAGACAAATTAGTAATTGTTGGGTTCCCAAGTAATAATTTTTTATTACAAGAGCCAGGAAGCAATGCAAATATTGCAGAGTTTTGTAAAAAGAATTATGGAGTTACTTTTTTAATGGCAGCCAAGATAGATGTAAAAGGTAGGTCTGCCCACCCGATTTATACATGGCTTACACAAAAGCAATACAACAAATTTGACAATAGCGTTGTAAAATGGAATTTCCAAAAATATTTAATAGACGAAAAAGGAAATTTGGTGAACATGTTTGCACCTAGTGTAGAACCAATGAGCCCAGAAATTGTAAATGCTATTAAAAAATAATTTATTTTTTTGCTATGCTAAATTTTATTTTCTTCTAGCTCTTCATATCCTGCTACCCCACCCGATATTGCCATCTTCATCGCATCGGAAGCACTAATATCTGTAATAGGTATTACATTATCTTTATGCACAATTACTGTAACACCACTAACGGCATAGCTATGTGGCATATAAACTGTCATTAAATTAATATCGCCTAGCAATTCTAAATTCTCCTGTGTAATAAATCCTATTTGCCATAACTCAGGATTGCTACGCATCAACACTCGCACTGGTTTTGTAAACTTGCGTTTGTTACCAGCAAAGGCTTCAAAAAAATCTTTTACAGTACTATAAATAAATTTTACACCCGGTGCCTTTTCTAGCATTTGGTCAAAAAATTTAAATAACCTACCAGTTATAAAATTGCTACTCAAATAGCCAATAATAATTAATGCCACAATGATAATGACAAACCCCAGTCCTTTGTTGTGCGAAACTGTATTGCCAAATCTATCTTGCGTAGTAAATATTGGCAACAAATTATCTATAGAACTAAAAAGCCAATATATTAAGTAAACTGTTACTACCACCGGAGCAACTACTAATACACCTTGTAAGAAAAAAGTAAGTAATCTTTTTAAAGAAGTACGCATGCTGCAAAGATGAATAAATATTTTATAAACTACGCAATAATATTTTTGTATGAATTTGTATTTATACATTTGTGTTATGAAGAAAATTGTAATATTTTGTTTAAGCATTTTGTTTCCCTTTATAATAAAAGCGCGTATGAAAGTGGTAAAACGCTTTAATAGCAAGGAAATGATAATGGAAAACAAACTACATGGTACACTTACCACACCTGTACAAGGCGGAAATTTTCCAATAGTTATTTTAATAGCAGGCAGCGGCCCTACAGATAGAAATGGCAATAATAATATGGGGCTAAGTACCAATGGCTATGCAAAGCTAGCGGACTCTTTGGCCATGCATGGCATTGCTATGTTTAGATACGATAAGCGTGGCGTGGCAGAAAGCTTGGATAGTAATATGAAAGAAACAGATGTAAATTTTGATTCTTTTATAAATGATGCAAAAGCTATCATTAAAGAATTAAAAGCACAACAACAGTTTTCTAAAATAATAGTAGCAGGCCATAGCGAAGGCTCTTTGATAGGCATGCGCTGCCTAGCAGATGCAGATGCTTACATATCTATATCCGGAGTAGCAGAAGGTGTAGATAAAACATTAAAAACACAATTGAAAGGAAAACTTGGCCCATTGGAACCATTGGTGTACAAGCAATTGGATAGTTTGAAAAATGGTAAAACAGTAACTTGCGCAGCACCAAGCTTGATGAGTTTGTTTAGACCAAGTGTGCAACCATTTATGATTAGCTGGATGCAATACAACCCTAGTGCAGAAATCAAAAAAATTAAAAAACCAATACTAATTGTACAAGGCACAAAAGATTTACAAGTGGCTACTATTAATGGACAAAACTTAAAAAAGGCAAATCCAAAAGCAAAGTTAGTTTTAGTAAAAAACATGAACCACTGCTTAGTAACAATAGATGGTGGCAACGACGAAAATTATTTATCTTACAACGAACCAAATAGAGAACTAACACCATTGCTAGTAAAAAGTATTGTGCAATTTTGTAGCAGTTTAAAATAACTAATTTAACATCTCCGTTTATTATTGCATGCATACCATAGAACCTTATTACAATTGGCAGTATTTATATAATTCTGAAACAGACGAATTATCGCCGTATTATGGCGAAGAGCACAGCCTTTTTGAATTTAGCAATACCGTTTACAATTTTTATGTACACCCACAATGGGATGCTTTTGGCAGCGAGAATTTGTACCTAAAAATTTTATTTGTAGACTACGAAGATGGCTACTGCATTATAGAAATGATAGGCGAATGGAATGATGCGATTATTAATGATAGCATGACGCTAAAAAGAAATATTATAGATGTAATGATTAAACAAAAAATTTATAAATACATCTTTATTACAGAAAATGTGCTGAACTACCACAGCGGCGGCGATGAATACTACGAAGAATGGTATGATGATATTAAAGACGAAGGTGGATATATTGTATTTTTAAACCTACCTGAAAGCAGCCAATACGATTTTGTGCGCGGCAAAATAAGGCACTATGTGCAACTAAACGAAGTGATTGAATGGCGCACCATGAAGCCTAATTTATTAGTAGAAAAAATTGAAGGACAGATGCTGTTGGGATGATGATTAAAATAAAATACATTTATAAATAAAACATTAAATGAACCTTGTGATAATTATCTGTTTTATTTTTTTAAGTTTTTTTTGTTACAAGTATAAATCCATATAATATTTTGTCAGCCCCTTCCCCATAAACACACAAGGCGATAATTTCTTATCGCCTTGTGTGTTTATTATATTTTAATTACTTTTATTGTATCACCAATTTATGGACATACATCGCTTGATGCTCGTCTGTAATTTGTATAGTATATGTTGCAGTTGGTAAGTGCTCTAGGTGTAATGTTTTCTTAGCTTTTTTACCATTTACTTCCATCATATCTCTTACTACAATTTGGCCTAAATCGTTAAGTATTCTTACTTGTAATAAGCCTATTGCTTTATCGCTATCTATATTAATGGTAACTATACCATTACTAGGGTTTGGATAAATACCAATCGATTGCCCCAATTGTACGCTTGCTAAATTTTCTGGTGCTTGTAATATTACTGCTGTTGCATAGCGGCAGCCTTTACTATCTGTAACCATCAAACTATATGTGCCAGCACCAAGACCAGTAAATACATTACTAGTTTGCACTTGTCCACCATTGATTGAGTACATATAGGTTGGCGTTCCACCAATCACATTAATAGTAATAGTACCTGTGTTTGGAGATGTTGTACCAGTTAATTGCAATACTGGAGGTTCTGTTATAGTACCTAAAGTAGTAACTGTGCAATTATTTACATCCTTTGCCATTAAAGTATAAGTGCCAGCACCAAGGCCATTAAAGTAATAATAGGTACCGTAAGGGCTTGGTAAATTTGTGTATTGATATGGAGCTAAACCACCATTAGCATTTATAGCTATATTACCATTTAATTGGCCATTGCAATCAATATTATTGGTAACCAAAGTAATAGTAATAGGCTGTGGAGTAGTTAATTTTATTACTGTGTTAGCGGTACAATTATTTGCGTCTTTTACTTGTATGGTATAGTTGGCACCGCATAAATTACTAAATGTGCTGTTTGCTTGATATGCACCTCCATTTAACGAATAAGTATATGCACTTACACCAGCATTTGCAATGCCTATTACTGTACCATCGCAAGTATTATAACATTTAGGATCTGTAAATGCAGAACTTATAAGATTTAAACTACCACTTAAAGTTAAATCCGCCACCACAGTAGTAGTTACATTATCTACATCTTTTGCTGTAATAGTATACACACCAGCAGCTAAATTATTAAATTGAGCATTGCTACCAAATGCACCACCATTAATGCTATATTGATAAGGTTGTGTACCATTCTGCGCTATTGCTGTAATGCTACCATTGTTCATGCCAGGACAAGCTTGCACTAAAGATGGAGCCGTAACTGTAATAGGCACCACTATCAACACTGTATAGGTATGGCATGCGCTACAGCCTTGTGCATCTTGTGTACACACTGTGTAAGTACCAAAACATAAGTTAGGGAAATTAGACCCTGCACCAAAAGCACCACCATTAATACTATATTGGTAAGGTCCTACACCGCCACTTGCTGTAGCATTAATGTAACCTGTACAGATAGTTGCACTTGGTGTACTAAAGCCTGTTGTAGCCACAGCCAATGAAGAATTAATTATCGTTACTACTGTAGTATTGGTTATATTAATTGCATCTTTTGCACCAATAGTATAAGTACCAGCAGCTAAGCCCGTAAATAAATTATTAATGCTATAAGCACCACCATTAATATTGTATGCATACGGAGGAGTACCACCCACTACATTACCTGTGATAGTACCATTGGCACTTCCTACACAAGCTGTAGTCGTAGCTCCGTATACTGTAATAAAGTTTAAGCTATTAATAATTGCAGTGGTGCATACAGAACAGTTATTTGCATCAGTTACACAAAGCGTATATAAACCAGTACATAAGTTAGAAAATGTACCGGTTGATTGCACTGCGCCGCCATTTATAGAATAAGTATAGGCTCCAGTGCCACCAGTTGCAGAAGCACTTACACTACCATTACATCCACCAGTATTATCAATAGAAGTGTTGGTTAATACAATAGGTGTAGGTTGTGTAATAGTTATAGTTGTAGAAGCACTACAACCACTTGCACTAGTTGCAGAAACTGTATAATTTCCTGCAGTTACGTTAGTGAAGTTACCAGTAGTATTTGCATTAGCACCATTCAATGTATAAGTATATCCAATGCCTGCATTTGCAGTTACGTTACCACCAGCACCATTACATAAAATAGATGTAGAAGTAGAAGTCATGGTTACAGGTGCAGTAGTAATAGGTACTGCTACTTTTGCGGTAGCACAACCAGAACTGATTCTCCAATCATAAAAATAACGATAACCATTATTATTACCTGATACATTTTTAAAGATAGAAATTACCCCTGGTATTGTATATGGAAAAGAAGAGCCAGAAGTATTTCTGTATAATGATGTAACTGTAGAACCTGTTGCAATCATTTTATAAGTTTTAGTAGCAGGGCAAGTAATATTTAAAAGTACTGGTACTTTTGTATTTACCTGAGCAGCTGTAACTGTAATGCTTGCTGTGCCAATACTAGCGCTTGTGATAGAGTCTTGTATATTTACTACTACATTACCTGCAGAACCGGGATAAACAAAAACAGTATCAATTGTAAGATCTGTAGATACTTTAAAATATAATCCACTAGATAATGTATTGCTGGTAGATGTACCACCAATAGAATAATCTACAGCGCCTACTGTATACTTTGTAGAAGAACCAGAGTTTACATAAAAAGTGGCACTGCTAGCAACATTTGTAGTAAACGGATTGCCTGTAAATACAGGCGTAGTTGCTGTAGGAGTATTATACCAATTCATGGTGCCTATTCCATTTGCGGTAAGCGTTACTTGACCACCACTACATATTGTAGTATTGCCAGATACTGAATTTACACCATAACTATACACTGCTACTATATTACTTGTATCAGACATTCCAGAAGTTGCACACGTTACATAGGCTCTGTAATACATTACACCAGAAGTAGCAGGTGCAGAATAACTAATGCCGTTATTTACACCTACTGCATTTCCCCATGCAATTTGATCTGCAGAAGACTCCCATTGTACAGAAATACCTGTACCTGTTGTAGCTCCATTTAAGAATAATGTTTTAGACCCAGAGCATAATGTATCTGTGTTTGACAAAGTAATTGCCCCAGCAAATGGAGTACCACTGCATGGCGCCACAGATGTGCATCCAAGACTATTTAGCAATGGATATCTAGCTCCACCTACTGCAAATAATGCTCCCATTCTTGTTGCTTGTCCTGCGGTAAACATATTCATACATGCATCATCTACATAGTCCATATAGTTCATAAACATAACACCCGGTGCAGCTGTTTGACATGCATCTAACAATGGGTAAGTAGGGCAACCATAATTATTATCTCCTTGGTCTGGCGTATCACCTACCAAATCGCCAGTACCAGCACCTGCACCGCTACATGCACCACCATCGTCTGCCCATATATGGCGCATATTCAACCAATGTCCTACTTCGTGAGTAGCTGTTCTACCTATATCATAAGAACCTCCACCAGGATTAGGGCTCAACATACTACCTACAGAAGTATACAATACTACCACACCATCTGTTGCAGCTGCACCACCAGGAAACTGCGCATAGCCTAATAAACTACTACCTAGATTACATACCCAAATATTTAAATACTGATCTCTAGGCCAAGCATCGTGCCCACCACTAGAAGCAAATTTTATATTATTATTGGTACTAAAACTTGTTACTGTAGTTGGTGTATGTGTAATACCAGTTGTAGTATTACCCAATGGGTCGCGCACTGCTAAGCAAAACTGAATTTGTGTATTAGCCGCTAATCCAGAAAATGCTGCAGGTGTATTTGTCGCATCTGTGTTTAAATGCGCAAAGTCTAAGTTTAGCTGATTCAACTGTGCAATACATTGGGCATCAGAAATATTTTGTGCTGCTGTATTGTACACCACATGAAACACAACTGGTATTGTAACTATTGTTCTTGTTTTTTTACCAGCAGCAAACTGTTGTGCCTGCATATTGATAGCATCCATTTTTTGCTGCAATGTTGGATCTGCAGCTAATTGATCTGCCAGATAATCCATAGAACCACAACTGCGTTGACCAAAACTATTGGCAATAACAAGAATACTAAAGACTGTAAATAGTAAAATCTTCTTCATAATAATAATGTAAGGCGTAAATTTAATAAAAGTATTGATTTAATTGCCTAAACAATATCATATATTATACAGAAAGAGGCGGAAGTAGGCAAATGAAATGTTTTTGAGTAGGAAAATTTATTTATTCAATTTTAAAGCTGTGATATTTGTTAAATGGAATGTTGATGCGGATATCCTTTGTTTATTTATAAGATACAATCTCTTATTTATATTTATGACTTTTCTCGTATATTACCTATAATCAGCGTTTTTTGATAAATATCACAGCCGCCCCAATTTTTACTACGGTATTTTTGTAAGTACACAATTTAACTTAGATTACATTTTATGGCTCTAATGCAAGCTTTCCAAACCTCCATCGGCAAAAAACTAGTGATGGGTTTTACAGGATTATTTTTGATTTCTTTCTTGGTGATTCATGCTACCGTAAATGGTATGATTTTCTTTAACGACAATGGTGCCATGTTCAACGAATGGGCAAAATTCATGAGCCATAACTGGATTGTTCGCTTTTTGGAATTAGGTTTATTTGCTGGATTTGTATTACATATCATACAAGGTTTTTCTTTAACACTAAAAAACCAAAAAACACGCAATACCAAATATGCTGTAAACCCAGGTAATGCTACAAGCAAGTGGTATAGCCGTAGCATGGGTATTTTAGGTAGTTTATTATTAATCTTTTTATGTGTGCATCTTGGCCAATTTTGGTTAGAAACCAAGGTAGACCTTTACGGCGCGCAAGACCCAAGCTATAATTTATATGCAGAATTGCAAGAAACATTTGAGCATCTTTGGGTGGTAATTGTTTATTTAGTGGGTGTTGTAGCTTTGGCTTGGCATTTATTACATGGCTTCCCAAGTGCATTTCAAACATTAGGAATCAATAATTCTAAATACAATGGCATCATCAAAATGCTAGGAACTGCTTTTTCTATAGTAGTGCCTCTGTTATTTGCATTAATGCCAATTGCATTGCATTTTCATTGGTTAAACTAATTATTACTATTTATTACTAAAACAAAAAATTAAAACACAATGGCTTTAGAAAGCAAAGTGCCTGTAGGCAATATGGATGAAAAGTGGAGCAAGTATAAAAGTACCTGCAAACTTGTAAATCCTGCTAATAAAAGAAATATTGATATTATAGTTGTAGGTACTGGCTTGGCTGGTGCATCTGCTGCTGCTACGTTGGCAGAGTTAGGCTACAATGTAAAAGCGTTTTGCTTCCAAGATTCTGCGCGTCGTGCTCATAGCATTGCCGCACAAGGTGGTGTGAATGCTGCTAAAAACTATCAAAATGATGGAGATAGCGTTTATCGTTTGTTTTACGACACTATCAAAGGTGGCGACTATCGTGCAAGAGAAGGTAATGTGCATCGCCTAGCAGAAGTAAGTGGTAATATTATAGACCAATGCGTTGCGCAAGGTGTACCTTTTGCTCGCGAATATGGTGGAATGCTTAGCAATCGTAGCTTTGGTGGTACACAAGTACAACGTACTTTTTATGCGGCTGGGCAAACTGGTCAGCAGTTGTTATTAGGTGCTTATAGTGCTTTGAATCGCCAAATTGGTTTAGGAAAAGTAAAAATGTATGCTCGCCACGAAATGCTAGATGTAGTAAAAGTAGATGGTGTAGCGCGTGGTATTATTGCTAAAAATTTAATTACTGGTAAATTAGAGCGCCATGGTGCACATGCAGTATTACTTTGTACTGGTGGATATGGCAATGTATTTTTCTTAAGTACAAATGCCATGGGTAGCAATGTTACAGCAGCTTGGAAAGCACATAAACAAGGTGCGTTTTTTGGCAATCCTTGTTTTACGCAAATTCATCCTACCTGCATTCCTGTAAGTGGAGATCATCAAAGTAAGCTAACCTTAATGAGTGAAAGTTTGCGCAATGATGGTAGAATTTGGGTACCTAAAAAACAAAATGATACGCGTAAAGCGGTAGATATTCCAGAAGAAGAAAGAGATTATTACTTAGAAAGAAGATATCCTGCCTTTGGTAACCTTGTACCACGCGATGTGGCTAGCCGTGCTGCTAAAGAGCGCTGCGATGCTGGCTATGGTGTAGGTACAAGCAAAATGGCTGTGTATTTAGACTTTGCAAGTGCAATAGAAAGGTATGGTAATAAAGAAGCTACGAAACGTGGTATGCCAAATGCCGATAAAGCTACAATCATTGCTATGGGTAAAGAGGTAGTGAAGGAGCAATACGGTAATTTGTTTGAAATGTATGAAAAAATTACTGGCGAAAATCCGTATGAAATGCCAATGCGCATTTATCCAGCGGTGCATTATACCATGGGTGGTTTATGGGTAAATTACGAATTGCAAACTACCGTAAAAGGATTGTACGCATTAGGTGAGGCTAATTTTAGTGATCATGGTGCCAATCGCCTAGGTGCAAGTGCTTTGATGCAAGGATTAGCAGATGGTTACTTTGTAATCCCTTATACAATTGGTAATTATTTGGCAGATGAAATTCGCACACCAAAAATAGATATAAACCAAGAGGCATTTGTGCAAGCAGAAAAAGCTACACAAGACCGCATGGAAAAATTAATGAACATTAAAGGGCAACATACTGTAGACTATTTCCATAAAAAATTAGGATTAATTATGTGGGAGAAATGCGGTATGGCACGCAATGCAGCTGGTCTTACAGAAGCAGTTGCAGAAATTCAAGCCTTACGTGCAGAGTTTTGGAAAGATGTAAAAATACCAGGAAGCATTAACGAGTTCAATCCAGAATTAGATAAAGCAGGCCGCGTTGCAGACTTTTTGGAATTGGGAGAATTGATGTGTAAAGATGCATTGCAACGCGAAGAAAGTTGTGGTGGGCATTTCCGTGAAGAGTATCAAGAGGCAGATGGCGAAGCAAAAAGAGATGATACCAACTTTATGTATGTCTCCGCTTGGGAAAACACCGGTACAGACTGGACATTGCACAAAGAGAGTTTAGATTACGAAGTAATTCATCCAAGCCAAAGAAATTATAAATAATAGATATATTGTTGAGGTGTTATATTGTTTTATTGTTTTAATAAAATGGAAAAAAAAATACTTAACACTAAATGACATTGAATCTTATACTAGATCTTTTAAATTAAGTAATACAATTTGGGAAATAATTATCCTATGGAATTCTTTTGCAAAAGATACAATAGGCAAACAATTTGTAAGAGCTGCTGACTCCATTTCGGCTAATATTGCTGAAGGATTTGCAAGGCATTCTAAAAAAGAAAAAGTTCATTTTTATAGAATAGCAAAAAAATCTGTAAGTGAATGTTTGGATTGGAATCAAAAAAGCAAAGTCAGAAAATTAATTACAGATGACGAGTATAATTTAATTTTCTTAGAGCTAAAAGAATTTCCCAGGTTACTAAATACCTTAATTAAATATACTAATCAAAAATTAAAACAATAAAAAACAATTCAACAATACATCCATATAACAATATATCAATAAAACAATTCAATCATGCAACATTATACAATGAATTTAACTGTAAAAGTTTGGAGACAAGCTAACACAAATGCGCAAGGCAAATTTGAAACTTATCCAGTAAAAGATATTTCTAGCGAAATGAGTTTCTTAGAAATGATAGACGTTTTAAATGATCAATTAATTATAGAAGGTAAAGACCCTATTGCATTTGACCACGACTGCCGCGAAGGAATTTGTGGAATGTGCAGTATGTATATAGATGGTAGAGCACATGGTCCGTGGACTCAAAATACTACTTGCCAATTGCATATGCGTGCTTATAAAGATGGTGATACTATTACTATTGAGCCTTGGCGCGCAACAGCCTTTCCGGTAATCAAAGATTTGGTTGTAGATAGAACAGCATTTGACAGAATACAACAGGCTGGTGGATATATCACAGTAAACACTGGTAATGCAGTAGATGGTAATAGTATTCCTATCGAAAAAGCAAATGCCGATGCAAGCTTTGCTGCTGCTATGTGCATTGGATGTGGTGCATGTGTGGCTGCTTGTAAAAATAGTAGCGCAATGTTGTTTACCTCTGCCAAAGTAAGCCAGTATGCTTTATTACCTCAAGGAGAAATAGAGCGCAGTACCCGCGTACTTAATATGGTGGCACAAATGGATAAAGAAGGTTTTGGTAGCTGCACCAATACTGGCGCTTGCGAAGCTGAATGTCCTAAAGGAATTTCTATCAGCAATATTGCTCGCTTAAATAGAGAGTATATAAATGCGAGTTTATCTTAAAATTTATTTTCTATTTCATTCAAAACTCAATCTATTGCAGATTGAGTTTTTTTTTGCCGTTTAACCAATTTCTAAAATTTAATATATTTAAAATATCTACTTTCACACCATGAAAAAAATAACAACATTATTATTTATTCTGGCTAGCCACTTGGCCAATGCGCAAATCAATTTAAAATTAAATGTACAACCTGGTTTTAAAATGAAAGGTGTGTACGATATGACAATGAAGATGAGTATGATGGGTAAAAAAATGGATATGCATGCATTGTATTATATATCTGGTATAGCTAATAATACAAATGATAAAAAAGAAACTGAATGGACTTTTATTGTAGATAGTTTAATTATGGATAGCAAGCAAGGCAAAGAGGTGCATCATATTAACTCTAATGATCCTAAAACAATGCAAGATGCACCAAGCAAAATAACAGATGCTGTAGGAAAAAAAATATTGGTGATGGTAGATGAATTTGGAAATGTGAAAAACATGGAAAACAAAGATGAATCTGCCATGATTATCAAGTCTTTATTTATACAATTTGCTGGAAAAGAAATTGCAAAAAAAGAAAAATGGAATAAAGAAACAGCCATGGATGTAATGGGACAATCTTTTACGTCTAATACAGAATTTAGTATAGATGCAGAAGATGCAAATACCTATTGCATTACAGGTAGTGCTAGTAATGAAATGATGGAAGATCCAATTGTTACAAAATATATTGTAGATAAAAAAACAGGTTTGATACAATCATGCAGTTCTGAAGTTGAAATGAAAATGATGGGAAGTATTAAAACAAATGTGCAATACAAAGCTCAGTGGTAATTCTATTTTACCTATTATTTAAATTGTATTCAATCAAAACTATATTTTAAAAATTGGACTCCCTATCACACGTTGTAATTGGCGCTGCCATTGGTGAAACACTTTTAGGAAAAAAAATTGGTAGATGGGGAATGCTACTTGGTGCTATTGCCAAAAGTATGCCCGACTTCGATTTGTTTTATACAGGCCTGCAAGACCCGCGTGCCTATATGTGTCAGCACAGAGCACATACGCATAGTTTATTGATAGAAGCCTTATATGCTATACCAATTGCATTTTTATTTGTAAAATTATTTAGGAATAAAGTTTCATTTAGCCGAATGCTAGTGTTTATGCTTGCATGTCTTTGGGGACATTCTTTGTTAGACTGGTGTACCAATTTTGGCACACAACTATTATTACCGTTTACCAATAAAGGATACTCTTTAAATACAATTGCAATAGTAGATTTATTATTTACGCTGCCAATGTTAGTATTAACTATTATTGCATTAATTACTGGCAATAAAAACCGCAGATATAAGTTATCTAAAGTTACATTAGCTTATTGCACGTTGTATATATGCTTTACATTTTACAACAAAAGCCAAGCAAATACCATCGCTAATCAATCTATCCAACAAAATCATATACCAGCTACTGCACATATCACTAACCCTACGATGCTGAATAATATTTTGTGGTATGTATTGGCGAGTAATGATAGTACTATTTTTATTGGCGAGTATAGTTTGCTACATAAATCAAGACCAATTACATGGCAGAGTTATCCGCGTAATATTGCATTGATGAATGCAAGCAAAAGCAAAGAAGATGTGGCGCGCATCAAATGGTTTGGCGACCCTTACACCATTGCAACAGCCAATGGCGATACGCTTAATATGTATGCTGTAAAATTTGGCAGAACCAATATGAAAGAAACAGAACTGCAAAAAACTTTTATATTTCATTACAAACTATTTCAGCAAAATGGTGTTTGGCAAATGGGTATGGAAGAACCAAATCAAGAAAATGCAAACCTCAAAGAAGGCTTTATGGATTTGTGGAGTAGAATATTTTATTAACTATTTGGTTCACCATCTTTTTATTTCTAAATTTTTGAATATAGATTACAAAATTTAAAAAGTAGTTCTTCTTCTAAATATTTTTCAGTACCTTATTTGTTATTGTTAACAATGAAATTGAATGCAGCTTACTAACTTTTTATTTCGGTGAAAATAGATTGGTCAATAAGTAAAAGCCCTTTGCTGAAATATCAACAAAGGGCTTCATTTATTTAATTTTATTTCTTTCTATCTAGCATTTTTTGCTTCCATGCTTAATGTAGCATGTGGCACTGCTTTCAATCGGTTTTCTTCAATCAATTTGCCTGTAGCACGGCATACACCATAAGTTTTGTTTTCTACACGGCCCAATGCTTGCTCTAGTTTTTCTACCAAAGTAATTTGGCGGCTAGCTAATTGGTTTAGCATTTCTCTATCTTGGCTTGCACTGCCATCTTCCATACTTGCAAATTTGTTTTCGGTATCTTCTGTACCTGCTTCATTTTTGCGAGTAATAATGCCCTGTAAAAAATCTAATTCTTTACGAGCTACGCCTAATTTTTTAATAATTACTTCTTTAAATTCTCCTAATTTTTCATCGCTATATCTAAAGCGTGGAGCAGCGTCATCTAAGGTATCCAACAAACTACGGTTGTAGCTAGGACTTACTTCTATTACAGCTGGCACTTCTTTTTCGCGGCGTTTCATTTCGCTAGTTACTCTATGTGCAATTACAGTATCTACACTTTGCGGAAATTTTTCTGCAATTGTTTTCTTAGGTTTTACTTCGCTGATAGAAGCTTCTATTATTCTTTTTACAGGCTCTTGCGGTCTGTAGCTTTGTACCATTTTTCTAGCAGGAACCTTTTTTGGTTTTGGTTCTGGCTTCGGTTTTGGTTCTTTTGCAACTTTAGCTGGCTTTTCAGCTTTTGCAGGCTTTGCAGCCCTTTTTACTTTTACAGAAGCTACTTTAGCAATTGGTTTTACAGGTGATTTTGCCACAGTTTTTGCAGGCGCTGCTTTTTTAACAACTGGTTTTGCTGATGCTTTTGCCACAGGTTTTGCAGGCGCTGCCTTTTTAGCAACTGGTTTTGCTAGGGCTTTTGCCACAGGTTTTGCAGGTGCTGCCTTTTTAGCAACTGGTTTTGCTAGGGCTTTTGCCACAGGTTTTGCAGGTGCTGCCTTTTTAGCAACTGATTTTGCTGGGGCTTTTGCCACAGGTTTTATAGGTGTTTTACTTGTTGGTTTTGCCACTGATTTTTTTGGTGCTGGTTTTGGAGCGCTTTTAGGCGCTGGTTTAGGTGCCGGTTTAGCAGGAGCTTTGGCGGCTGGCTTTGCTGCTGCTTTTTTTGCAACAGGTTTTACAGAGGCTTTAGGTGCTGGTTTTGCAGAAGGTTTTACTGCTTTAGCAGCTGGCTTAGCTGGAGCAGCTTTCTTTGCTGTAGCTGCTTTTTTTGCGGGAACATTTTTTTTTGTTGCCATATTTAATACCTTATTGTTTAGTGATTAATACTTTTGTTTTATACTCATTTACTTCTATTTCTTCACCATCTACAATAGAAGCATAAAACTCTAACCTATCGGCCAAAATCTCCGAGCAAATGTAAGCGTTAAATTTATCAACTGATGCAATTAGCTCGTTAGTTTCCAACATTTTTACCACGATTCTATCCGTTACATCCAATCCTGAATCCTTGCGAATACCTTGGATTTTATTGACAATTTCTCTTGCCAAACCTTCTTGGATTAAATCTTCATTTAGTATAATATCTAATGCCACGGTAATGTTATTGCTAGTGGCCACACTCCAGCCAGGAATATCATTTGCACTAATTTCTACTTCTTCTGCAGAAATAGCAATTAGTTCTCCTTTTACATCTATTACAATAGTTTTATTTTTCTCTAACTCATTGATTTGACCTTGGTTAAAGTTAGATATAACAGCTGCCGCATCTTTCATTTTAGCACCTAGCTTAGCGCCTAACAATTTAAAATTTGGTTTTATTTTTTTACTAATCGTACTATCCGATTCTGTTACGTATACAATTTCTTTAATATTTGTTTCTGCCTTTATCAATCCTTCTACATGCTGCAATTGATTTTGCATGGTACCATTCAAAACAGGAATCATTATTTTTTGTAGTGGCTGACGAACTTTATGTTTTTCTTTTTTACGAATAGATAATACCAAGCTACATACTTCTTGCGCTAAATACATCTGTTCTTCCAAATTTACATCAATTGCATTTTTATCGCTTTTTGGAAATTCAGCCAAATGAACACTGCTTACATTTTCTTTATTTGTAACAGTATTTAAATTGCTAAACATCCAATCAGCAAAAAATGGTGCAATTGGTGCCATCAATTTACTTAATGCAATTAGGCATTCGTATAACGTTTGATAAGCAGCTATTTTATCCTGCACATATTCTCCGCGCCAAAATCTTTTACGGCTAAGGCGTACATGCCAATTGCTCAAATGCAAATCTACAAACTCTTGTATAGCGCGTGCTGCACGCGTTGGCTCGAAGTCGTCACAATGCTCTGTTACTTCTTTTATTAGCGAATTTAATTTGCTTATAACCCATCTGTCTATTTCTGGTCTGTCAGCCAAAGAAATTTTATCCTCCGCATAGCTAAAGCCATCAACATTAGCATACAATGCAAAGAAAGAATAAGTATTAAACAAGGTACCAAAGAACTTGCGTTGCACTTCTTGTATACCTGCCATATCAAATTTTACACTATCCCAAGGGCTGGCATTGCTTACCAAATACCATCTTGTAGCATCTGCACTGTATTTTTCGATGGTTGTAAAAGGGTCAACTACATTGCCAAGGCGCTTACTCATTTTGTTGCCGTTTTTATCTAGCACCAAACCATTACTTACTACAGTTTTATAAGCAACATTATCAAACAACATTACAGCCAAAGCATGCAAAGTATAAAACCAACCGCGTGTTTGGTCAACACCTTCAGCAATAAAATCTGCAGGATACTGCTTCCAAGCATCTGCATCGCCAGCTTTTAGTTTTTCTGCATACGCTATGCCCCATTGTGCATAAGGCATAGCACCACTATCAAACCATACGTCTATTAAATCTGGCTCGCGGCGCATCGGCTCACCTTTGCTACTTACCAATATTACATCGTCTACATAAGGCTTATGTAAATCTAAAATGCCATCATGTAAGTAATGTTTGTTTACATCGCCACCCAATACTTCGCTGGCTTTTTTAATTTCTGCATGCAATTCGGCAATACTACCAATGCACTTTTCTTCGGTGCCATCTTCGTTTCTCCAAATTGGCAAAGGTGTTCCCCAATATCTGCTGCGGCTAAGATTCCAATCAACCATATTCTCCAACCAATTGCCAAATCTACCTTCGCCAGTAGCTTTTGGCTTCCAGTTGATAGTAGTATTCAATTCTACCATTCTATCTTTTACGGCAGTAGTTTTTATAAACCATGCATCTAGCGGATAATAAATAATTGGTTTATCTGTGCGCCAACAATGGGGATAATTATGGTCGTACTTCTCTACCTTAAACGCATGCCCACTTATTTTTAATGCAATGCAGATATCTACATTGACATCTTTATACTCTTTTTCATCTTTGTAATTTTTTACAAATCTACCAGTATACTCTCCTGTACCTTCTACAAATTTTCCTTCTCTATCTACTAAGGTTAATATACCTAAATTATTTTTTTGTCCTACGCGGTAATCATCTGCTCCAAATGCAGGAGCTGTATGCACAATACCTGTACCATCTTCTGTGGTTACAAAATCGCCAAGCACTACTTTAAATGGATCGCCTTCTATTACTTCAAATTTATTGCTTTCGAAAGGCAATAATTGCTTGTAGCGCAAGCCTTCTAATTGGCTACCTTTTAATAAGCAAAGTACTTCGAAAGGAATATTTTTTTGCTCTGGAGTGTAGCTATCCATATCAATAGCTTCTGCATCCGTTTTAAAATATTTAGATAATAATGCTTCTGCAAGAATTACAAACTGCAACTCGTGTGTGTATGGGTTAAATGTTTTTACAACTGCATAGTTGATATTTGCGCCTACTGTTAATCCAAGGTTGGATGGTAATGTCCAAGGAGTGGTAGTCCATGCTAAGAAGCCAACTTTGGTGCTTTCTGTAGCTACAAATTTGCCCCTGCTTTCTTGAATAGCTTCATCTATTAATAATTGTGTTCCATGGTTGGCATTTACCTCGCAAGCTAATTCAAATAAAACAGTAGCACTTGTATCTTTTACATCTTTGTAGCAACCCGGTTGGTTTAATTCGTGGCTACTCAAACCTGTACCTGCTGCAGGGCTGTATGGCTGAATGCTTACACTTTTATACAATAGTTTTTTAGCATGCAATTCTTTTAAGCACCACCACAATGTTTCTACATAGTCATTTTCGTAGGTTACATAAGGCTCATCTAGGTTAACCCAATAGCCCATTTTTTGCGTGATGTCGCTCCACAAATCGCGGTAACGCATGACTACTTCGCGGCATTTTTTATTATAATCTTCTACAGATATTTTAGTACCAATATCTTCTTTGGTAATGCCCAATTCTTTTTCTACACCCAGCTCTACTGGTAAACCATGCGTATCCCAGCCTGCCTTACGCGATACCTGAAAACCTTGCATGGTTTTATATCTACAAAATAAATCTTTAATGGTACGGCTAATAACATGATGAATACCAGGTAACCCATTGGCGCTTGGCGGGCCTTCGTAAAATACAAAAGTAGGCATGCCATTGCGTTCATCTATACTTTGCTGAAATGTATTATTTTGTAACCAATTTGCACCTACTTCTTTTTCTATGGTAGGCATGTTTAAATTAGGTAAATTATTATATTTTATTGTACTCATTGCTTTGCTAAAAATGTGCGCTAAGGTACATAAAAATGGGGATGGGAGGATATTTTTAAATTAGAGAATTTATAACAATGATTTAGAAATAAATGTAGCTCAAAAGCAATTGTACTATTAATTTTTAGCCTATCACTTCCTTCACACTCTCCCCAATCACATCTGCCATTGCTACAATTTGCTCTTCAGTAATTATTAAAGGCGGACTAATGCGCAACGCATTACTAGCAAATAAAAACCAATCTATAAAAACGCCTTTGGCAATGCAAGCATCAACAATTTTTTTTGTGATTTCGTAATCAGTAAAAAACAATGCCATCCACAATCCTTTACTACGAATACATTTTATGCCTTTATCTGTCAACAATTTTTCTAATAATGCTCCTTTGATTTCTACTTCTGCAATGATATTTTTTTTCAATAACTCTTGCATAGCAGCCAAACCAGCAGCGCAACTAACTGGGTGTCCACCAAAGGTAGAAAGGTGCCCCAATACAGGATGATGCGTAAGCGAATCCATCAATTGTTTATTGGCAATAAAAGCACCCAAAGGCATGCCTCCGCCAATTGCTTTGGCCAGCAATAAAATATCTGGCACTATGCCATATTGCTCAAAAGCCCAAAGTGTGCCTATACGACCAAATCCACATTGCGCCTCATCCAAAATCAATAAAGTACCTGTAGATTTACATTTTTGATCAATGGCTTGCAACCATTCTTTGCGCGCTGCATACACACCACTTTCTGCTTGCACAGGTTCTACAATTACACAAGCTACTGTTTCATCAATGCCATCCAGCACCACATCTTCATTATAATTGTAGTGAAAAATATTGGGCAATAATGGTCTGAATGCATTGCGCCAATACTCATCGCCTATCAAACTTAATGCGCCTTGTGTACTTCCATGGTAACTATTATTAAAAGCAATTATTTTTGTTCTATTTGTTACTCGCTTAGCTAATTTCATGGCGCCTTCTGTAGCTTCAGCACCACTATTTGTAAAAAAAACTGCATTCAATGATGCTGGTAAATAATCTGTCAATAGTTTAGCAAATTGCACTTGTGGGCTTTGCACCATTTCGCCATACACCATAGTATGCATATAGGCATCTATTTGGTTTTTGGTAGCAGCTAAAACATGCGCATTACCATGCCCAATATTTGCTACACTTATTCCACCAATTGCATCTATATATTTTTTACCATCGGCATCATATAAATAAATGCCTTCTGCACTTGCAATTTCAAAGCATAATGGTGCATCGGAAGTTTGCCCACAATGTTGTAAAAATAATTGTCTGTTTGTCATTGCTAAATATTATTGTAAAAGTCTTGTATTTTTTTGAATAATAGGATATTGAGTTTTGCTAATACTTTATATGTTTATTAATCATTAATAAAATACAAGCGCAAACATTGCTACATATTATTTTACGAATGAAAGTTAATGCATTCTATCCCCTCTAGGTTGCATGTTTTTTAAAATTTCTGCTTCTGTAGCTAACCAAAATTGCCAACGAGATTCAACTTTATCATGCTCTACATATTCTTTGGCAAGGTCTATAAAAGTGCGATAATGCCCCGCTTCGCTTTCCATAAATCGGTAATAAAATTTCTGCAATCTTTCTTCTTGCAAGCCAAGCGTAAGCAATCTAAATCTTTCGCAGCTGCGCGCCTCTACCATTGCAAATATTAATAGTTTATCTAGCAATGCATCTTTCCAATCACCACCTTTGTGCATATGGGCGCGTAATGCATTTACATACTCGTCCCGGCGCTGTGGGCCCAATTGAAATCCTTGTTTTTTAATTTCATTAAGCACCAATCTAAAGTGCCCCCACTCTTCTGTTACAATTGGCGAAAGCTCGTCTACTAATTTAGTTAAATGAGAATATTGTTGAATTAAACTAATAAAACTAATTGCAGCTTTTTGTTCACAGAAAGCATGGTCTGTAAGAATTTCTTCTAAACTAATTTCTGCAAGATTTACCCAACGTGGGTCTGTAGGCAATTGCAATCCTAAAATATTATTGTGTTGGTCAGACATGATCTGCGAAGTTAAAAAGAAAAGGAAAGTAGAAATTGTGATTTCTGTAGCAAAATATCACAACACTCATTTCAAAAATTACCATTATTTTTACGGAATGAGAGTATTATCTATTCTAGTAATTGTGCTATTTGGCTTGCAAGCATTTGCCCAAAACACTTATAAAAATAGCCCAAGATATTGGAAAAACAGAAAGCCAAATGCTGCCTATTGGCAGCAAGATGTGCATTATACCATTAATGCTACTATCGATGAAACAAAAAATTTGATAGACGCAACAGAAAAATTGGAATACACCAACAATAGCCCCGATATATTGCCATTTGTTTATTTTCATTTGTATCAGAATGCATTTGTAAAAGATTCTTATTTAGATGAGCTGTACCACGTAAATAAAGCAGAAACTTGGTATGGAAAAAATTTAGCACAAGGCCTTGGCACAGTCTTGCAAGAAATAACAATAGATGGAACTGCATGTAAAACAGAATTGGATAATACTGTTTTAAAAGTATATTTACCAAAACCTTTAGAACCAAATAGCTCTATTACATTTGATTTAAAATTTAAAACCTATTGGGATAATGGCGCAATCCGACGCAGAATGCAATTTTTTAGAAGTGGCGATTTTATGCATTATAATGGTGTACATTGGTATCCGCGCATTAGTGTGTATGATAAAAAGAAAGGTTGGGATACAGATCAACATTTGAATAAAGAATTATATGGCGATTTTGGCACCTTTGATGTAAGCCTAAATTTTGCAAGTAATTATTTTGTAGAAGCTACAGGTATGCTACAAAATAAAAATGAAGTGTTGCCGCAAGAACTTTGGGAACAAGTCCAAATCAAAAATTTTAAAAACAAACCTTATGGCGAAGCTGCTAGCACAATTATTGCCTACAATGCAAAGGAAAGAAAAACATGGAAATACCATGCAGACTTTGTGCATGATTTTGCATTTACTGCCGACCCTAGTTACCGCTACGAAGAGCAAGAAGTATACGGTGTAAAATGTGTAGCTATTGCTATGGAAAGCCATGCTGGCAAATGGCAAACAGCTGCTACTTACGTAGCAAAAATTATTAAAACATTAAGTGATGAATTTGGCATGTATGAATACCCTAAAATGGTAGCTGCTGATGCGAATGATGGTATGGAATATCCAATGATAACAATGGATGGTGGTGCAGAGCCAGATTTTCATAGTTTGTTTGTGCACGAAATTGCACACAATTGGTTCTATGGCATGATAGGGAATAACGAAACTTACCGCGCTGCATTAGATGAAGGCTTTACACAATTTGCTACTGCAGAGGGATTGCAAAAAATAGATGGCGATACAGCTATTGCCACTCCTGACAAGCGGGCATATATTCGCAAGCACAGAAAAAATACATTAGTGTATGATAGAACCTATTTAAACAGATATACTATTGATGCAATGCGCGGCGACGACAAAGCACTGAATACACACAGTAATGATTTTAATAGTGGCTTAGCACACGAAAATGGTTATAATAGTGTATATCAAAAAACAGCAAGTATGCTTTTAAATTTGCAATACACAATAGGCGATACACTGTTTGATAAAGCCATGAAGCACTATGTAGAAAAATGGAAATTTGCACATCCTTATTTTGAAGATTTTAGAGAAGCCATTATAGAATATACGCATGTAGACTTAAATTGGTTTTTTGATCAATGGCTAGAAACTACAAAAACAATTGATTATAAAGTAGACAATTATTGGAGAATTAAAAAAGCTACTAACGAATATGGTATACGGCTACAACGTAAAGGTGATATGCAAATGCCAATAGATGTAACTATTACAGCCAAAGATGGTAAACAATATAATTATCATATACCCAATACAAATTGGTTTGTAAAAAACACAAGTGCTACTGTGCTTCCTAAATGGTATGGCTGGGATTTACTAAACCCAACTTATACGTTTACCGATACTGTACCAAGTGGTATTAAAAATGTGCAAATAGACGCTAGCTACAGAATGGCTGACGAAAATATGAGTGATAATTTTTTAAATAAAGGATTTTTAGAGAATCAACGAAATACAGATGAAAATCTTGATTTTGGTTTAAGAAATACGCTAAATAGAAGAAAATATGTAAACTATTACAGACCAGATATTTGGTGGAATCCTATAGATGGCATTAAATTGGGTATACATACAGAAGGTAGTTATATGAATTTTTTACATAAAATATCTGCAGATTTCTGGATAAATACTAGATTACTTTCAGAAAATAATAAATTAAAATCAAGCTATGTAAGCAATCCAAATTTATTTGATTACAACATCACTTACGAAACGCCACTCAAAAAAATAAACAGAAAATTATTTATTGGTGCGCAACTAAAATCTTTAGATGGCTTAATGAAAAACCAAATATATTTTAATTGGAATATTAAGCCAAACCAAACTATACACATAGATGCTACTAATCTGCAACGCTATTATGGACCTACCTATCAGAACTATGCAACAGAATGGAGTAGCTTTGTAAATGCTAATGTAGATAGTTTATATACTTCTCTACCCCAAAGCAGTAATAATTACATTCAAATGAGTTATACAAATAATTTTAAAACTTTAAAAACAAATGGAAAATATATAATTACTGGAAGGACAAGTGTACCTTCTATTGTTTCTGATTTCAACCATTTCAACTATACTTATTTACAACTAGAGGGAATCATTAATAAGACTTGGAAAAAATTAGACATTCGTACTAGATATTTTGCAAGATTTGGCTGGGGTAATAATATACCTACAGAAAGTGCAGTGTATTTGGCAGGAGGCAACCCTGAAGAAATGTCTGACAATAAATATACTAGAACAGCTTTTTACAATAATGCTAATTACAACCAAATTCAAACTAATAGCTTTAGTAATTTACATTACGGTGGAGGAATGAACTTAAGAGGTTACACTGGCTATTATGCAGTTGAAGATTTTGGTGGCAATCAATACATGAATTACAAAGGCCGCAGTGGTACTAGTTTGAATATAGAAGCAGACTTTGATCGGTATATAAAATTTGCACCAAAAGCAACGCGCAATTGGTTGAAAATGGATGCCTATATTTTTGGAGATATCGGAAGAATTAGCAATGGCACAATAAATTTATTGGATATTTATTCTTTAAATCCGAATGTAGAAAATAATTGGAGCTCTGCTAGAATAGATGCTGGATTGGGTACAATTATCACCATTAAACAATGGGGTAAATTTGAAAAAGCGAATCCGCTAAGCCTGCGCATAGATTGGCCATTATTTGTAAACACATTACCTAATGCTTATGCCTACGATTATTTAAGCGCAAGAAGATGGGTGATAGGCGTTGGTAGAAGTTTTTAAAAATTAATGATGACAACAATAAGACCTGCTCAAATACAAGATTGCCAAGCTATGCTAGCTTTGGTAAAAGAATTAGCGGTGTATGAAAAAGCACCTGATGAAGTAACCATTTCTTTGGAGCATTTTATGGAAAGTGGGTTTGGTAAAAACCCTGTGTATTGGGCATTTGTAGCAGAAGAAAACAATATCATTATTGGCTTTGCTCTTTGCTATAAAAGGTTTAGTACTTGGAAAGGTCAACGATGTTACTTAGAAGATATTATAGTAACAGAAGAGCATCGCGGTAAAGGAGTAGGCAAACTACTAATGGACAAAGTACTACAAGATGCCGAAGAAAAAAACTTCCATGGTGTAAGCTGGCAAGTATTAGATTGGAACACCCCTGCAATAGAATTTTATAAAAAATACAAAACTAATTTTGATGCAGAATGGGTGAATTGTATGGTAACTTTTTGATAGAATCTGCACGCTTTACTTCAACCAATCTTGTGCATTTTTCCAAAGCAATTTTTCTTGCAATGCTTTGTCATTAATGTGTTCTTCAATTAATTTACCAGGAGGGTTTAATTCGCCAAGTGGAAATGGATAATCGCTGCCACAACAAATCTTATTTTCGCCAATTACATCTAAGCAATAGTCTAAAGTTTTAGCATCATGCACCAAACTGTCTATCCAAAATTTTCCTAAATACTCACGCGGATTTATAGCATTATCTATAGCGCATAAATCTGGTCGCACATTAAAGCCATGCTCTATTCTGCCTATTGTAAAAGGAAAGCTTCCACCACCATGTGCAAATGCAAATTTCAATTTTGGATAACGCTCCATCACCCCGCTAAATATCAAACTGCTAATTGCTCTTGCTGTTTCTGCCGGCATACCTACCAACCAAGGCAACCAATATTTGGTCATATCATTTTCTCCCATCATATCCCACGGATGCACAAAAATGCTACAGTTTAATTCCTCTGCAGCTTGCCAAAATGCATCAAATTTTTTATCGCCTAAATTAGCTTGATTAATATTGCTACCAATTTCTATACCAGGCATTTTTAATTCTTTTACACAGCGCTCCATTTCGGCAATTGCCATATCTACATCTTGCAAAGGCACTGTACCAATACTGATAAACCTACTAGGATGCTCAGCTGCACAACTTGCTAAATGATCATTAAAAAACCGACTGGATTCTAAACCATGTGCAGGCTTTGCCCAATAATTGAATAATACAGGAATAGTACTTAATACTTGTACACCCACAGCAGTAACATCCATTTCTTTAATACGCGCTTCATTGCTCCAACAGTTTTCTTCTATCTCTCTAAAAAATTTATCTCCCTTCATCATTTTGGCACAGCATGGTTTGTGATGCTGTAATGTGATAAAATCTCCGTAGCCAAATTTATCGAACCAATTTGGAATTTTTTCTGGAAGTATATGTGTGTGGATGTCTATTTTTTGATGCATGTAAAATATTAAAAAAGTAAAATTACGAGATTATTATTATTAAATTGAATTTATAGCTTTTGTAAAACTTCTGTCAGATACCATATCTCAGACAATAAAAACCATACTATATAAGTTATTTTATCAAAACCAAAAACATCATGACCGATATCCAAACATCCAACAGCGTGCCACGCAAAGGCAGAAGTAGTCGTCATTCTTTGCGCATAGATATGACGCCAATGGTAGACCTAGGGTTTTTATTAATTACTTTTTTTGTATTTACTACAAGTATGGTGGAGCAAAAAAGTGTAGTGATAAATTTCCCATCAGAAGAGCCACAGCAAAAAGGTAAAGATCTGCAAGCCGCTAGTATTATACATTTTGTAATTGGGAAAAATAATCAAATATTTACCTATCCCGAAAATCATTTAGAAGCTTGGAGGCAAATTACTGGTAGGCAAGATTTATTTCAAACCATTTATCAGCACAAATTAGGTGTAGATAATTTAATAGCAAATAGAAAATTGGCAAGCGTAGATAGTAGTATTATATTAATAGAACCTACAAAAGAAAGCGTTGTACAAAATATTACAAATGTAATTGATGTACTTACAGAATTGAAAGTTTACCAATATACATTAAACGATGTAAGTGCAGAAGCTTTACAAAAAGTAAAATAGATATATTATTTTTTCGATGATATAAAAAATGAAATGGACAATAAAATTAACGCGATATACGTAAAACATAATCGTATCCAAAATAAAGTATTGGTAGCCTGGTAACTTTGCGTAAAAGATGCATACCAAGGCATGGGATACAAGAGCATTTTTAGTTTAGTAAATTTACTTACATGGTCTTGATAATAAAAATGATAATCTACTGTTGGCAATAAACATTTTTTTTCATTGCATATTGTATTTTGCCATTGCATTAATTTAGTTGTATCTGCCACATATACAATTGCTGCGCCCGAAAAATTTTTATCCAGTACTGCTTGTTGAATTTGAATTGTATTTTTAAAATGCCCTACACTATCTTGTATCAATAATTTATTCGTATTCATATCTGTATAAGCCCATTCCTTATTTTCCGGAAAATATACTTCAGAAAACACATGATTGCCTATAGTAATATCTGGAATATTTGCCACGCCAACCCTACGATATTTGATTTGATTAGCCGTAAAAAACAAATTCATAATTTGTGTATATGCACCACAGTCTGGCTTTATTTGATGATTCATACTATTTTGTAAATATTGTAATGCTATAGAATTTGGCATTGCAATATCAACAGGTTTTATTGCATGCTGAATGGTATCAAAAATAAATTCTTCTATCGCTAATACCTTTTGGATAGTTGGCAAATTTGGTACCAAAGGCAATAGTTTTTTTGCTAAAGCTATTTCGCTGCTTTCAAATTCATTCTTATAATTGAATACCTGCTGCATTGGATTATCATAAATTTCTCTAGGGCTAACAATAATTTGATAATACCTACTTTTGGGCAAAAAGACTAGCATTAAAATGCTTACAATAGCAATAAGCGCGCCTAAATATTTTAAAAATTTTTTTTGCATTGATGGATTGTACAAATGTACTGTTGTATTGGCATAAAAAAATCCTTGCCAATTGTACAAAGATTTTATAATTATTTAAAAGTTGCAGTACTAATCTTTTTTATCACCAAACAAACCTTTTAGTTTATAGCGTGCATCTTCTGTTTTTCCATTATCACCGCCTGAAAAGTGTGCAACTTTGTCCATCATGCTAGCTTGTGTAACTTCAGGAGTTATATCTGCACCCATTGGAGATTTACCAGCTACCAAATTATCTATACTTGCACAAATGGTAGGTGGTAATACATTTTTTACATAACCTACTAAAATATGTAAAGCTTTTGTAGCTTGTTAGCAAGTTAGTACTACTTCAGACATTAATACTTGCATTCTTTTTATTATTTAACTGTAAAAAAATTATTTATTTACACTGTTTTTTAACTCCTCTAATTTTGCCTTAGCACTTTCTAATTCTCTTAATAACTTTGCTTGTTCTGCTTTATTATCCTCTATTTTGCGTTGCAATTTTTCTAAATCTTTTTGATAATATTTGCCATCAACCACACTACTATTATATGCTTTATCACATTTTTTAGTTACACTTTCTTGATCCTCTATATCATGCCTCCATTGATTGGCACTAGCATATGCTACCATTGTATTTAACCAATTTTCTACAGCGCTTATTGTAGCGCTGTCACTTTTTGCAGTCATAAAATTATCATAGCCTCTACTAACAGCTACATAGCAAATACTACTTTCTTTTTTACCATCTGTTTTCATATAGATATCCATTTTTTCGGTACCAAATTCTGGAAGGTTTACACCACGATATACTCTAAAACCTTTGCTTTTACCTGGACTAGGTACTTTAGCAGATTCCATTCTTCCTTTAATGGTTTCGTCTAATAAATCTTGGCTAAAATTATAAGTAGCCATTACACATGGTTGGCTTACTTTCATAATATTAATTGTGCTTTCTGTAGCATTTTGAGCAGAAGTAGCAAAACCAATTATTACAAATAATAAACTTAAAATTAGAGATGTTTTTTTCATATATTTATATTTATCCATCAAAGATAACAATAAACTTTTTTGATAATACGTTTCTTTTCTAATAGTAACGGTACAAGCTACAGCTAGCCTATCCAATAATTTAGAATTTCTACAAAAGTCATTTCTCAATACATAACCAATTTATGTTTTTAAAAAGTAACTTAGTATCAGATAAACTTAAATACAATTTTACTAATGGATTCTTATAAAAAAAATTACATTTGCCAAGCATTTTTCTATTTCATTAAAAATCAACAACTGTGAGCATAAAAAGTTTGGCCTCGCAAACATTGTGGTATGGCCTAAGTAATATTTTGGGGAGATTTCTCAATTATTTTCTTACACTTATACTTTTTTATATATATAAGCCTGAGCAAATTGCTGGAGTAATGCAAGTGTATGTAATAGTTCCCTTTTTAAATATCCTATTTACATTAGGTTTAGAAACTTCTTATTTTAGATTTAGCCAAACAGTAGATAAGCAAAAACTATTTAATACTTTGAATACTTTTTTGTTTGGCAGTACTATAATTTTAACAATCATCATGATACTATCCAATGGTGGAATGACTTCTTTATTAGACATGCAAAGAAATACTACTTATTATACTTGGATGATATGGTTGGTAGCAATAGATACTTTAAGTACTATTCCATTTGCAAAATTAAGGCACGAAAATAGGCCTAAGCGCTTTGCTGCTATAAAATTATTAAATATCGTAATCAATGTAGTGCTGGTATTATTTTTTCTTGTATTATGCCCTAAAATAATAGCATCAGGAACTACAATACCAACATGGTTGTATCATCCTGCTATTGGCATTGGCTATTTTATTCTTGCAAATTTAGCTGCATCTATTGTTACCTTCTTTTTGCTATTACCACAATGGAAAGGCTATGTAATGCAAATAGATAAAGGATTATTAAAGCAAATTATGATATACTCTTACCCTATAATTATAGTAGGTTTTGGTGGAATGATTAATGATTTTTTAAGTAGAATTACCTATTATAAAGTATTGCATAATCCATTACCAGAATTAGATAGAGAGTTTGGAATTTTTATTGCCAATTATAAATTGGCAGTGCTTGCTACCTTATTTATTCAGGTATTTAAAATGGGTGCAGAGCCTTTCTTTTTTAAACAAAGTGGTAGCAAAGATGCACCAGCTACTTATGCCAGAGTTACCAAAATATTTTCTATTATTTGTTGTGTATTGTTTTTATTTATTGCCATGAATTTAGATATATTCAAACTATTAATAGCCAGAAAAAATGTAGAATACGCAGAAGGTATACATATCGTACCAATACTCACACTTGCAAATATTTTCTTGGGGATGTATTACAACCTTAGTGTATGGTATAAAGTAACTAACAATACGATGAAAGGTGCGTTGATTACATTAATAGGTGTGATAATTACAATTGCATTAAATATAATATTTGTGCCAATTTTTCACTATACAGGCGCAGCATGGGCAACATTCTTTTGCTACTTTACTATGCTAGTTATTTCTTACATATGGGGGCAAAAATATTATCCAATACCATATGATGTAAAAAACATTTTTATCTATTTTGGATTAGTAGTTGGCATGTATTTTTTGAGCACTTACCTATCTAATGCAATGCAAATTGGTGGTATTTTATATGGTATTGCATGTTTTATTATTGCTACCATTGTATTTTTATTTGTAGCTATAAAGATTGATAAAACTGAATTTGCAAGTTTGCCTTTGATAGGAAAATATATTAGCTAATTAATTTTCTAGATAAAAATTCATTTACTTTTGAACAGTTAAAAATTAATGAAAGACAACAAGCAACTTGATTGTAAAGATTTCTCTATCCATCCTTTATCCGAAACAGAATATGATGATTGCATATTTACCAATTGTAATTTTAATTCTATTTCAATGGCAGCAATTAAATTTACCAGCTGTCAGTGGATAGCTTGCAATCTAAGTAATGCAATTATTACACAAACAGCATTCAGAGATGCTACCTTTACAAACTGTAAAATGCTTGGCTTACAGTTTGACGAATGCAACGAATTTTTATTTGCTGTTAGTTTTGCAGATTGCGTACTTAACTATTCTTCGTTTTATAAAAGAGCCTTAAAGAAAACAAGATTCACCAATTGCCAACTAACTGAAGTAGATTTTACAGAGGCTGATTTAAGTGCTGTATTATTTGACAATTGCAATTTATCTGGAGCAGTTTTTGAACATACCAATTTAGAAAATACAGATTTTAGCACTGCATATCATTTCAGCATACATCCAGAATTAAATAAATTAAAAAAAACGAAGTTTGCTAAAGAAAGCCTTAGTGGCTTATTAGATAGATATGATTTAGAAATTGAATAGCAAAGCAACACATAATAAAAAGCCCATTACAACTTGTAATGGTCTTTTTATTAGGTAATGTGGTCAAAATTAGGAGGTTTTTTGTTCCATATTTCTTTAGAACTTTGTCAAGTTAGTATAAAAGGAAATAGGCTCTGCTGAGGAGCAACCTATCAGAGATACTACTAATGTGCGACTAAAATAATAGTTGGATTAATGAGGGTTTCTTACCCTCATTAATATTTTAAGAGCACCTTATTTCTAAAAAAACCTATCTGGGTTGTTTTTCATATAGAGATACCATTTAATAAAATTTTTCTTAGCTTCAAATCTTAGTCCTCTATGTATTCTCAGTTTGTCCTTTAGATGTGTAAAATAATTTTCAATTCTATTTGTTGTATTTGGAATTTGTTCATCATCCAAATAATTAAACATATTTGGAATAGCATTTTCTAATAAGGAGAAAGCAGCATGTAAATTCTTATGTGTGTACCAAAATCTTCCTGTATTTTGACTTTGTGTTTTTTGATTTATGAACTCGTGATTTATTTTATACCAGTTAAAAAACGCCCCAAGCCAGATATTAGAGTCTTCAATAGACTTAATAGATGTTAATTGATTAGATAGTTTTAAAAGCGATGCAGATTGTTCCAATTTTGGCTTAGAGCTTAGATAATTGCGCACTTGCCTTTTTATATGTACTAGGCATCTTTGAATAATTGCATTGGGAAATACCTTTTTTATTGACTTTAAAATAGCTTTATGTCCATCACACGTAACACTATAAACATCAACACCTAACTTTTTTAAATTCTGCAAATCCTCTTTAATCTCCGTATATTTTTCTTGATTAGTTTCTCTATATAGTTGCACATATCTTAAATTATGGTCATAATATAAAATCAAGCATAAGCCATTCGGAAAATAACTGCCATCTATTAATAAATGAACTCTCGTTTTACTTCGAACTTCAACAACTGGTGCTGAATTTAAATATTGATTAAATATCCTTTGAATTTTACTTTGAGAGTAGCCACTATCTCTAACGAGATATTTGTATACTTGTCTTTCAATAATCCATTTCTTAAACCAAATAAACTCATTTTTATTTTTTACATCATGCCGAAGGAGTAAAAAACTAAAATTACACTGCTTACAAAAATACCTTTGCTTGCCATTTTGCAAGCCACGTTTTTGGCTTGATAAACCACAAATTTTACACTTTGGATTGCCTTTTTTTCATCTGTAAATTTAATCCTAAGAAACCGTTTTCATAAACATTGAATAAAAGATAAGCCTAGACTGAATTACA
>CAIXQW010000162.1 GCA_903921675.1 uncultured bacterium
CTAACCAACTCCATTTAGAACGATTTGCTGAACCAAGAGTTAATGCATAGGATTGTTGAACACCAATAAGTAAAGAAGAAAGAAGAATTGCTACACGATTCATAATTTTATATTTTATTTATCTTTAAACGAATGAATCGATTTAATTATTTTAATGCTCAATAGATTTAACAAATTAAAAATAGTGTAAAAAATTCATCAATAGAATTACAATAGCAGTTGAAAATAAATTTTAACATTTAAAATCGGCAAACAGTAACTATTTTCTGATTGATTTTTTAGTTGAATTCAAATTGCATTTTATTTAATTTTAGATAAAATCCATTTTCTAGTGTCATTAGTTCTTCATGTGTACCTTGCTCTACGACAATTCCTTTTTGCAACACCACTATTTTATCCGCTTCTCTGATGGTAGATAAGCGATGAGCAATTACAATACTTGTTCTATCTTTCATTAAATTATCCAAAGCATCTTGCACCAATTTTTCACTTTCGCTATCCAAACTACTTGTAGCTTCATCTAAAATTAAAATTGCAGGATTTTTTAGAACTGCCCTTGCAATTGCAATTCTCTGACGCTGCCCTCCACTTAATTGAATTCCTCTTTCGCCAACAAGTGTATTCATTTGTTCCGGAAAGCTCATAATAAAATCGTAGGCATTTGCTTTCTTGGCTGCTGCCATTATTTCTTCGTTGCTAGCATTGGTTTTCCCATATGCAATATTTTCTTTGATAGACCCTGCAAATAATAATACTTCTTGCGGCACATAAGCTATCTTACTGCGCAAATCACTCAAGTCTATGGTTACAATATTTTTCCCATCTAATAAAATTGTTCCACTATTTAAATCATAAAAACGCAGTAACAAATTGGCAATTGTACTTTTGCCACTACCACTACTGCCTACCAAAGCTACTGTTGTACCAGCTGCTACAGTAAAGCTTACATCTTGCAGCACATTATAATCTGGCCTTGTTGGATAATTAAAATTGATGTGCTGCACTTTAATTTCGCCATTTACAGCGGAGGTATTATTTACATTATCAATATTTTCTATTGCACCATCTATTATTTCAAAAATTCTATCAGTAGCACCCAATGCTCTTTGTAAACCAGCAAGGGCTTCTGGCAATCCTCCAAGGCTACCACTTACAAATAATGCAAGCATTAAAAATTGCCCTAAGTCAACACCGTCTAGCTGATTCATGGCTTGCAACTGGACCATTTTGTACAATATAAAAAAGATAGCTCCAAACACACACATTATTACAAATGCAAAAAATGCACCTCTAAAAATGCCATATTTCATGCCAAAAATTTTAATTTCATTTGTCTTATTTTGATATCTATTAATTTCGTAATTCTCATTCGTGAAAGTTTTTACATTTACAATACCCGTAAGGCTATCTCCTACTACAATATTAGATTCTGCAATTTTATCTTGGTACGTTTTACTGTAGCCTCTTATTTTTCTAGCAAACAAAATAGATATTACAATGATTGGTGGAATAATAACTAAAAACCAAAATGCAATAGTAGGATTTGTAAGCCTTATCATCATTATCAATCCGCCAATACCTACTACTAATTGCCTGATAAACTCTGCTAATGTTGTGGTAAATGCATCTCCAATTACAGCAACATCTGTTGCAATTCTGCCGCTTAACTCAGCTGTTTGGCTCGCACTAAAAAACTTCATCGGTTTTTTAATGATTTTTTCATAGGCTTGGTTTCGTAAATTCTGCAACATAGTTTCGCTGACTTGTGTAAACATAAATACTCTACCAAACGAAAATATTCCTTGTAGTGCCAAAATGATAAATAAGGGAATTGCTACATCATTAATTGCCTTTAATTTTTCAGCACCTGCTACTGAATTATCTGCTATAAAGCCTATTAATTTTCCACCTTGCATCGGAAAAATTAATCCTACACCAGCAGTGCATGCTAAGAAAAATATGCCTAGAAAAAATTTCCATTTAACAGATTTCATTAATCCAAACAACCGAAAACTTTTCTTGATGTTTTCTAAATTTATTTTTGCTTTTGGTAACTCATCTTCTTCGGAAGCTTGCCCTCTGCGCCCCCTTCTGCCTTGTGCCATAGTATGCAAAAGTAGAACTAAATAGTGGATTATATAATGATATTAGCTACATTTGGGTTATGTTGATTTCTACAGCAAGTACTCTTGAAAGACAAAGTTTCCTATAAAATATAATTCTTACAATTGGTATTGTATTGTTTTTATTTGTGTGGCTAAGCACCTTAATTGGCACTAGTAATTTTAGCAATTGGGTAATGGAAATTTATTAGTAATTATTTTCATAAGCATTCTGGTTTTTACTTACTCAAAATTTAAATTATGTGATACTAGTTATTTACTAATTGTCATTTAATTAATGCTACATATTTATGGTAGTAAATATACTTATGATGAAAACCCTTTTGGTTATTGGCTAAAATATCAGTTCCATTTCCAACGCAATCATTACGATAGAATTGTACATTGTAGTTTTGGCTTGCTATTAGCCTACCCAATGCGCGATTTTTTTTATGAATAAAATACAATTCTCAAATTGGGGATGTTGGGTATTACTTATAAAATTTACTTTATCCATTAGCTGCCTTTACGAGTTAATAGAATGTGCTGTTGCAGATGTGTTTTTTCCAGAACAAGATTTTGCTTATTTAGGCACACAAGGTGGTATTTGGGATGCACAAAAAGATATGTTTATGGCTTTCTGTGGTGCACTTATTTCTATGCTTGGTATATATTTATTAAAAAGAATGAGAAACAAATAATTGCGTTAATTACTAACCATTATAGGATAAATATTACATGATTTTTTCCTGCAAACTCGTTATATTTACCACTTAATAAAATAATATAAATGTAATGAAGAGAAAATTACTCAGTCTTGCTGCTATCACTATGTCTGTTAGTGCTTTTGCAGGTGGATTCAAAATTGGATTACAAGGACAAAAACAAATTGGAATGGCTAGTTGCGGAACTGGATTAGCATTGGATGCGAGTAGCATTTATTTTAATGCAGGTGCACTAGCTTTTACACCAAATCAAATTACAATAGGAGGCACAGGTTTAATGCCTCGTACTCAATACAAAGACGATGCTACCCAGATAGTTACAAATGCTATTGTAAAAACTTACTCTCCATTTGCGGCCTATGCTAGTTATGGTGTTAATAAAAAATTAGTTGTTGGCTTAGGAGTATACACTCCATTTGGCAGTGGTGTAGCTTATCCAACTGGTTGGACAGGTAGATATGCTTTAACAGAAATTGCATTACAAACTATTTTTATTAAACCAACTGTTAGTGTGAAATTAAATGACAATTTAAGTTTAGGGGCAGGTTTAGCTTATAGTACTGGTTCTGTAAATTTAGAAAAAGATATTCCATTGCAAGGCCAGACATTTACAGTTCCTGGGCATTTACAATTAAATGGCAAGGCAAATGGTGCAGGTTTTGATGCAGGAATTTATTATACCAAAGATCAATTTAGCATAGGTGCATCTTATAGAAATAAATTGAACATGACTGTAAAAAATGGCGCAGCTAATTTTACAAATATGCCTATCTCTGTAAAAGATTCTTTCCCAAGTGGAAATTTTACAAGCACATTAGCTTTGCCTGGCGAGTTTAGTATAGGTATTGGATACAAAGCCACTCCTAAATTATTAATAGCTGCAGATTTCAATTATACATTATGGAGCAGTTACGATACTCTGTCTTTTGATTTTGAAAAAAATACTAGCAATTTATCGGATGTTAACGAAGCAAGATTATATTCGAATGCTTTTGCTTTTCGTGTAGGTGCGCAATATGCGTACTCTAATAAATTAAATTTGCGTGCAGGATTATTTTCTGATTTAACACCTATTAGCAATGGTTTTGTAGGTCCAGAATTACCTGATGCAAATAAACTTGGTGCAACAATTGGTGCTAGTTATTTAGTAGGTAGAAATTTATCAATAGATGCAAGTGTTTTATACGAAAATGTAGAGAAACGCACGCAAACAAATATTGCTACAAATATGACTGGTACATTTGCTTCTAAAGCAATTGCCACAGGTATAGGCATTTCTTACAGATTCAACAATCCAAAACCAAAAACAAATTAATTTTAGTACAATGAAAAAAATAATATCATATCCAATAATAGCAGCTTTTGTATTTACTATAGGTTGCAAACCAAATTTACAACCATTAAGCGTAAGCAAAGGCTCTGCAGATTTTTCTAATTATGTAGCAATGGGCAATAGCTTATGTGCTGGTTATACAGATGGAGGGGTCTCTAAATATGGTCAAGAAAATTCTTATCCGCGTATGCTTGCTCAGCAATTTGCACTAACAGGAGGTGGAGAATTTAGAACTCCTTTTTTATCTCCAGAAGGCAATGGTAATAATGGTTCTGATCAACCTTTATATCAATTAGTAATTCCATCTACAGGTGGAAGCCCAGTGCCAGCGCAAATAGGTGTAGCTACTACTATTAATGATAATGTAGCGGCCCAAGGACCTTATAATCATTTAGGCGTTCCGGGTATTAGAACTATTGAGGCAGATATAGCAATGTATGGCGGTTATAATAAATTTTTAGGTAGAATTTCTCCAGTTGCTGGAGGTAGCTCTTTATTATCTTTAGCTATTGCAAAAAAACCAACTTTTTTTAGTTATTGGTTGGGTAGCAACGATGTATTGTTATGGGCTACTGCAGGAGGTGTTGGACCTGTAATTACAACTCCATTTGCAATTACAGATCTAACCTCTTATTTAAAAACAAATGGAGCATTAATTCACCCAGCTATGGTAGCTGGTAATATTGCTGCACAAATTGATTCGCTTACAAAAAACGGAGCGAAAGGTGTAATGGCAAATGTGCCAGATGTGGCTAGCACACCATATTTTACAACTATCCCATACAATGCTGTAGTACTAAATAGCCAACCACAAGTAGATGCATTAAACGCAATGTATAAAGGGTTCAATGATTCTGTGCCAACTACAAATAAAATTATTTGGAAATTAGGTGCAAATCCATTGGTAATTATTGATAGTAATGTAGATAATTACAAACGTCAAGCAACTTCCCAAGATTTAATTTGCCTAACTGCTTTAAGTAGCATCAAACTTGGAAAAGGAAGTGCAGCAGGGCCATTAACTGATGCAGATGTATTAGATAAAGATGAAGTAGCTATAGCAAGAACATTTACAGACCAATACAATGCTGCTATCCAATCTATCGCTGATGCTAAAGGATTGGCTTTTGTAGATGCAAATGCATATTTAAAAACATTTACATCTGGCATTAAATTTAATGGTGTAGATTTAAACCCCGCATTTGTTACAGGTGGTGGTTTTGGTTTAGATGGAGTGCACCCTACTCCACGTGGATATGCATTAATTGCAAACGAGTTTATTAAAGCAATTAATTTAAAATATGGAAGTACTTTACCTTATTTAGATATATTGCGATACAGAAGTGTTCTTTTGCCATAAAAAATTTTTTATTTTAATTCTAAA
>CAIXQW010000163.1 GCA_903921675.1 uncultured bacterium
CAGAATTCCGAAATGCTGTATTAATATATATAGCCTATAAGGATAGGGAATTTGCTATATTTGGCGATAATGGTTGTGTAATAAAATTTACTAAAAGCTTTTGGAAAAATACGGCTAAGCAATTGAGCTTTGATTTTTTTCAACATCAATATGAGGAAGGATTATTAAAAGCTGTATCAACTGTAGAAACTGAATTAGTTACTAATTTTCCAATACAAAGTAGCTCAAAGAAAAACGAATTACCAGATGAAATAGTATTTGGCAACTAAATAATGAATAGACAATCATTTAAAATATTACAAGTTGTTGTATTACTAATCATGTATGGTAATCTGACAATGTTTGCCCAAACTACTAATATTCCTGTGCCTGATGCTCCAAACCCACCTAGGCTAGTAAACGATTTTGCTAAATTATTACAAGAAGAGGAGACAAAAGCCTTAGAAAGTAAATTGAAATTATTTAGCGATAGCTCTAGCAATCAAATTGCCATTGTTACAGTTAGCTCATTAGGTGGTTACGAAATAGAAGATTACAGCTATGCTTTAGGCCAAAAATGGGGAATTGGCAAAGCTGGTAAAGACAATGGGATACTTGTATTGGTAAGCCTTGGGGATAGAAAAGCTAGAATTGAGGTAGGTAAAGGATTAGAAGGTGCTGTACCCGATTTGATTTCTGTAGAAATTATTAGAAACGTATTATCTCCAGCTTTTAAACAGCAACAATATTACAATGGATTGAACAACACTGTAGATCATTTAATAGCTGCGAGTAAAAACGAATACCAAGCAGACCCTGTGGAGAATAATAATGGAGGTTTATCCTTTGTTATTTTATTGATTTTATTTATAATTTTCATTATTTATATGTCACGCAAAAGGGACAGTGGCAATTACTATATGAGTAACAGAGGCTATAGAGGTTGGAATACTCCATGGATTGGTGGTGGTATTGGAGGCAGCTTCTTTAATGGCGGAAGTGATAGTGGTAGCGGCGACTTTGGAGGTTTTGGCGGAGGCAGTTTTGGAGGTGGTGGCGCTAGTGGCGATTGGTAATAACAATATTAAAAGTAGTAAAAAAGAAGAATAACATATGCAATTTTCTGTTTCCAAAATATTTACAGTATCTCCTAAAAAGATATATTTAGCATGGTTAGATAGCGAAAAACATTCTGCCATGACAGGTGCAGATGCACATATAAGTAATAAAGCCAATGCTCATTTTTCTGCATGGGATGGTTACATCACTGGTACTAATATTCAATTAATTTCTGGCGAAAAAATTATTCAATATTGGCGCACTGAAGATTTTGAAGACGACCAAGATGATTCTATTATTGAAATTTATTTTGATGAAATACCAGAAGGCACATTGCTTACTTTAAATCATTTTAATTTGTTAGAAAAAGATACCTCTTACGAGCAAGGTTGGATAGATAATTATTTTACACCTATGGAAGAATATTTTGACAAAGGCAAGAAAAAGAAATAATGAAAAGAATAACTGTTTTTTGTGGTTCTAGCAATGGCACTAAAAAAGAATATAGAGAGCAAGCGTATTATCTGGGAAAAACCTTGGCAATAAAAAATATTGGATTGGTGTATGGTGGCGCAAGAATAGGTTTGATGGGTGCTGTAGCAGATGGTGCATTAGCAAATGGTGGCGAAGTGATAGGCGTAATCCCTGATTTTTTGCAAACAAAAGAAATAGCACATGACAGCTTATCGCAACTAATTGTTACAGCTACAATGCACGAAAGAAAAACTAAAATGAATGAGTTGTGTGATGGTGTAATAGCATTGCCAGGAGGATTTGGGACAATAGAAGAATTGTTTGAAATGCTAACATGGGCGCAATTGGCCTTGCATCAAAAACCAATTGGTATTTTAAATACAGATGGGTATTTCAATCATTTAATTGCATTTGTTCAGCATCAGTTAGATGAACAATTTATTAAACCATTTCATCAACATTTACTGATTGTAGGTAATACAGTAGATGATTTGTTGGAGAAGATGAAACTGATTAATGATAATATCGAAAGAAATGAAATCACATTGGAATAAAGTGTAAAATAAATTTAATAGTATAATAATAAAAAATGCCTTCCATTTCTGAAAGGCATTTTAATTGTATACTTAGATTTAATATTAGCTATTTCCTAATTTTTTAGTAATAGCATCTTTTTGTGTTTTCATATTTAGGATGTCGTACATTTTTTGTAAGGCACGCAAAGAATTATTGTAGTTTAATTTGTCTGCTTCTTTTACACCACCTGTTTCATATAGTCCCATTGCTTTTTCCATATATGGCATACTTTTTTTCATCAACTCTTCACGACTTTTTTTCAAGGTTTCTACCATAGATTTATTGTCTTTATTTTTGTTGATGTTCTCATTTACTTCTACAGATTGATTATAGTACATGGCACCAAGATTGTATACATAGTCACCATTTTTACTATCAGCAGCAGCGGCTTTTTCATATGTAGTAGCAGCTTTTTTACGAAATACATCAGCATCTGCGCCTTTCTTTTCTTTAATTAATGCATCATATGCAGAAGCCAAGCTAAATAACAATTGTGCATTTTTAGGTTCACGAATGATAGCTTCTTCTAATTTTTTTACTAATTCGTCTTGCTTATTGGTCAATAAATAATAATTGATTTCCTCATTTTTTAAATCATTATTATTACCAAAAGCTGTAATACCATTTTTGATAGTGCTAATCCATTTTTCATTATCGCCATTATTTTGGTAAATGGTAGCCAGTCGCAAATAGATATCTGCATCTTTTGTAATTGGGTTGGCTAATGCTTCTTCAAAACCTGCTGCAGCTTCTGCATTTTTTTTGTCGTTATAGTAGCTATACGCTTTATACATTTTAGCTTGTGCTATAATAGTATCTACAATTTTATCTGCAGCAAACAATTTTCCACTAGCATCGCTGTTTTTTACATCCATTACATATTCGAAACTACTTACTGCATCTTGGTATTTTTTATCATTGTAGCAAGCTATACCTGCATTAAAAAAATTGCCAAGCAAAGCCATCATATTATCTTTCACCAAAGTAATATCCAGCTTTTTTTCTAACGACATAAATTTTTTATAAGCTTCAAAAGCCAATACATTGCCGTTTGGTGCTAATGATTTTGTTTTAGCATCGTCAGCTATTTTTTGATAGATATATCCTTTCGTAAACCAAGCAGCTGCATTTTTATCGTCTTTTGCGCTTTGGATAATTTCGTCTATTGCTTTTTTTGCACCTGCTAAGTCGTTGTTTTTTACTAGCTCTTGTGCACTTTCTAAAGTTGCAGTTTGCGCATAGCTATTGATAGCCATTGCTAAACCTAAACCCAAAATGATTGTTTTTTTCATATTCTTTATTTTTAATTTTCTACTAATAACTTAATTAAAAGTACTAGTAGAATTGTTTTGCAAATATGCAATAGATACCGCTGTGGTTAGTCATTGCATTGTTATTTTTTGTTTTTAGATGTACAAGAAAAAGTTAAATTATTCGTTGTCTATTACATCATCCAAAGCATTTCCTTCGTCTTTTGGTTTATCTTCTTCTTCGTCAATGCTAGTATCTGCTTTCAGATTTTCAAAATTATTTGTGTTGGAATCTGATGTAGAATCTGCACTTACAATTCTTACTTCACCATCTACTAAAGGTTGTAAATCTTCATTTATTGCATCCTCTTCTTCTTGCTCGGCAAGTTTAGCTATTGCAGCTATTTCATCGCCTTCGTCTAGATTAATCAATTTTACACCTTGTGTAGCTCTACCTGCTTCACGAATTTTACTTACATTCATTCTGATCGTTACACCGCTTGTACAAGTTATCATTAAATCATCTGTATCTTCTACAGCCAATAAGCCAACAAGCTTACCAGTTTTTTCTGTAACATTAATTGTTTTTACACCTTTACCTCCACGATTAGTAATGCGATATTCTTCCATATCTGTACGCTTGCCTAAACCTTTTTCGCTTACTACTAATATTGTTTTAGTGGTATCTTCTTTATTTACGCAAACCATTCCTACTACTTCGTCTTTACCATCTAGAACATCAATACCACTTACACCAATTGCACCTCTACCAGTTGGTCTTACTTTTTCTTCTGGGAAGCGAATACTGCGACCACTCTTAACAGCCATCATAATATAGCTATTACCATCTGTTAATGCAGCATCAATTAATTTATCGCCTTCATTAATTGTAATGGCATTTACACCCGTTTGACGACGGCGACTAAAGTCTTTTAATCTTGTTTTTTTGATGATACCTTCTCTAGTACATAATACAATGAAATTATTATTTACATACTCTTCATCTGCTAAATTATGTACATTGATAATGGCGCGAATTTTATCATCACTAGGTAATTGTAATAAATTTTGAATAGCTCTACCCTTACCTACTTTTTCGCCTTCTGGCAATTCGTAAACTTTTAGCCAATAGCATCTACCCAAATCTGTAAACAATAATAAATTGTCATGTGTACTTGCCACAAATAATTGTTCTATATAATCTTCATCGCGTGTTTTGCCACCCATTGCTCCTCTACCACCACGGCGCTGTGCACGATATTCGCTGGCACTAGTGCGCTTGATATAACCTAAATGAGAAACTGTAATTACTACATCTTCTTGCTCTATCAAATCTTCTATAGAAATTTCGTTTTCTAAAAATTCTATTTCGGTTACGCGCTCATCACCAAATTTCTTTTTCACTTCTAGCAACTCGTCTTTAATTACGCCATAACGCAAATCTTCTGATGCCAATAAACTTTCTAAGTACTCAATTACTTTCATAATTTCGTTGTACTCGTTTTGAATTTTATCGCGCTCCATACCTGTAAGGCGTTGTAGGCGCAATTCCAAAATTGCTTTTGCTTGAATTTCATCTAAGCCCCAACCTGCATTTACCAAAGCATCTTTTGCAATATCAGGAGTAGCACTAGCACGAATCAATTTAATTACTTCATCTAAATGATCTAAGGCTATTAAATATCCTTTTAAAATGTGTGCTTTCTTTTGTGCATCTGCCAACTCAAATTTAGTACGGCGGATAACCACATCCATTCTAAATTTAATAAACTCAGTTATCAATTGCGCCATTCCCAATATTTGAGGTCGGCCATTTACCAATGCAACATTATTTACACCAAAGCTAGTTTGCAACTCAGTGTATTTGTACAACTGATTAATTATCACCTGCGCCATAGCTTCTTTTTTCAATTCTACCACCAAACGCATTCCATCTCTATCACTTTCTTCGCGCACATCGCTTACACCTTCTATCGTTTTATCGTTTACAAGGTCTGCAATTTTTTTGTGCAATACAGCTTTATTTACCTGATAAGGTAATTCGTAAATTACGATACTTTCTCTGCCTTTATTGTCAGTTTCTACATTTATTCTACCACGCACCACTATTCTTCCTCTACCTGTTTCAAATGCATTCTTGATGCCTTCTACGCCATATATCACACCGCCAGTTGGAAAATCTGGCCCTTTCATAAATTGCATCAATCTTTCTAAAGTGGTGCATCTGCCATTATCTATAAAATCCACCATGGCATCTACCGTTTCTGATAGATTGTGAGGCAACATATTGGTAGCCATCCCTACTGCAATACCACTGCTTCCATTTACAATCAATTGCGGAATACGAGTAGGCATTACGCTAGGCTCTTTAAGAGTGTCATCAAAGTTGTTTTGAAAATCGACTGTGTCTTTCTCTAAATCTTCTAACATTGCCTCTGCAAAACGTTGTAAGCGTACCTCTGTATAACGCATGGCAGCTGGACTATCTCCATCTACACTACCAAAGTTTCCTTGCCCATCTATCATCATGTAGCGAAGGCTCCATGGTTGTGCCATACGCACCATTGTATCATATACGCTGGTATCTCCATGTGGGTGATACTTACCTAGTACCTCACCTACAATACGAGCAGATTTTTTATAAGGTTTGCTAAAGGTATTACCCAACTCGTGCATCCCAAACAATACGCGGCGATGCACTGGTTTTAGTCCATCTCTTACATCGGGCAAAGCACGACCCACGATTACACTCATCGAATAATCGATATAAGCGCTTTTCATTTCTTCTTCGATATTGATTTGGATGATTCTACCGTGATTGTGGCCACCATCTTGTGGTAATTCTTGGGTATTTGTTCCGTCGTTAATTATCTCGTCTGCCATAATATTTTAAGTATCGCGAAGATACTAAAAAATAGGCGTTTTTAGTGGTACAAATGCAATGAATTCATGCACATTTTGCCAAAAAATGGGGATAAATATTTAGGTTTATACACATAGATATTAATTTCGAAATTTGCATTTTATTTTATTGGAATTATTGTCACTTTATTGCACAAGAAAAAACTTCTTCACCATCATACAGACCAACTAAATTATCGCCGATTGCTACTGGACCAACACCACTTGGAGTGCCAGTAAAAATAAGGTCGCCTTGTTGTAAGCTAAAAAATTGTGATGTATAGGCTATAATTTTTTCAAAAGAAAAAAGCATATCTGCTGTATTTCCATTTTGGACTTCTATCCCATTTTTTTGCAACTGGAATTGAATTGATTTGGTTTTCATTTCTGTAGTAAAAGGAATCATATCGCCAATTACAGCACTATTATCAAAGGCTTTGGCTATCTCCCATGGCAATCCTTTTTTCTTTTGTAACTCTTGCAAATCGCGTGCTGTAAAATCAATTCCTAATGTAAATGCATCAAAATATGTAGATGCGAAATTTTCTTGAATAAATTTTCCATTTTTACATACTCGCAAAACAACTTCGCATTCGTAATGTAAATCCTGCGTAAATAGCGGATAATAAAAATCTGCATTACATTTTAATAAAGCTGTTGATGGCTTGATAAATACAACTGGATTGTCAGGGATAGCATTGTTCAATTCCTTAGTATGTTCGGCATAGTTTCTGCCAATGCAAATAATTTTCATAAAAAAAAGTATTAATTTATTGTGTGTTTCGTGTTGATAGGCTTACCAACTTTTGAGGTTATAGTAATTTCTAAAAGAACAGCAGTTTAAAAAAATGATATCAATAAATAATTTTATGCCTTTAAAAGTAGCAAAGTAAAAACGGTATAATTTAAAACTCATAACAAGTAAAAATAAATACTGTAAACAATTATACTTCATAGGCTTTTTAAAAATACTAGGGTAAATATATAAAAATTATAAATGAAAATAGTAAGAACACCTTAATTTTACATAATTCTTTAAAAAAATGAGTATAAGTATACAAGATGTAAGCAAGATATATGGCGCACAAAAAGCTGTTAATCATATTAATATTGAAATTCCGAAGGGTCAAGTGGTAGGGTTTCTTGGGCCTAATGGCGCAGGAAAAAGTACAACCATGAAAATGATTACAGGGTTTTTAGCTCCTACAAGTGGGAAGATAGAAGTGTGTGGTATGCATGTAGCTGAGCAGCCCATGGAAATCCGTAAAAAAATTGGGTATTTGCCAGAAAGTAATCCGCAGTATTACGAAATGTATGTTAGAGAATATTTAGCGTTTTTGGCACACTTGCATCAATTAGGAGAGCAAAGCAAAGCGCGTATTGAAGAAATGATTAGCATTACTGGCTTAAGCCGTGAAGCACATAAAAAAATTGGTGCATTAAGTAAAGGGTATAAACAAAGGGTTGGTTTGGCGCAAGCTATGCTGCATGATCCAGAAGTGCTAATTTTGGATGAACCTACTAGTGGATTGGACCCAAATCAAATTGTAGAAATTAGA
Organism: uncultured bacterium; assembly: GCA_903921675.1. Taxonomy (GTDB): domain Bacteria; phylum Bacteroidota; class Bacteroidia; order Chitinophagales; family Chitinophagaceae; genus CAIXQW01. The sequence goes on from CAIXQW010000163.1 coordinate 7,799, forward strand.
GATTTAATTACCACATTTGGCAAACAAAAAACTGTATTACTTAGTACACATATCATGCAAGAAGTAAATGCTATGTGTCAGCGTATAATCATTATTAATCAAGGTAATGTAGTGGCCGATAACAATATAGAAGATTTGAAAAAAATAGCTTCTACCAACACTGCATCCATAGTACTAGAAACAAAACAAAACATTGAGTCAGCTGCCTTTAATGGATTAAGTGGTGTAAAAAATATAGAAACAATCAATAATACAACTTTAAGATTTAATACAGAACAAAGCGATATTTTAAAGAAAAATATCTTAAAAAGATGTATAGATTTAAACCTAGATGTACAAAGTATTTCTTCGGAAAATAATAGTTTGGAAGATATATTTAGAAGCCTAACAACTGCAGAAAAAATTTCTTAATCACTATTAATTTTGTTTAAAATAGTTTCAATTTTAATATTTTGTAGGCAAGCATAAGGTGTATCTTTAAGTAAACAAGGTTTATTACCAAATACACTGCATGGTCTGCAGGGCAATTCTAATTGCGAGATTTGTATGCAATTTTCTATCTGTTGATGCAGAGGTGCAAATCCCAAACTTGTGTGTGTAGCACCCCATATAGAAAATACTTTTACGCCTTGCATAGCGGCAATATGCATATTAGCGCTATCCATACTTAATATAAATTTACAATACTGCATAACGCTAATTTGTTGAGCAAATGTCAAATTATTACATAGATAAATATTAGAAAATTTAGTTTGCCAATTTACCATTACTTCTAATTCTGCTTTACCTGCACCAAATAAAACAATTGCATTTCCATTGCTAATCAATTGTTCTATTAATTCTGTCATTTTAGAAATAGGGAATATTTTTCCTTTGTGCTGAGCAAATGGCGCAATGCCAATGATTATTTTTTTATTAATTGTACCAATAAATTCTGAAGCTACACTTGCATCGTTTTTTGTTATTGCAATTGCTGGAAATGTAAAATTGGTATCTATTTGCAAACCAGCTTTTGCAAGTGATGTTGCATATCTTTCAGCAGTATGTGGCAATGCGTTGTTTATTTTTCCATCTATTAATAATTGCTTTTCTCTTCTGCCTTTATCAAAAGTAATTTTTTGCCTACCATTAATTATTTTCAATAATATTTTACTACGCAATACATCATGACCATCTATAACTGTATCAAATATAAAATTGTTATTGATAAATTTAGCTAATTTTAGTATACCTAATATTCCTTTGTACTTATTTTGTAAATCAACGCCTATTACTTTTAGTCTTTCCGTATTTTCAAACATAAAAGCACAATGCTGTTTGGTAAGTATAGTAATTTCGATATTTGAATTTAACGCCAAAGCCCTCTTTGCTACTGGCACCCATAAAGCTACATCACCAATGGCACTGAATCTAATAATCAGAATTTTTTTCACTTGCTATTGATAACTTTTTTCTTCTACCAACAAAGAGTTGGTTAGTAAATTAATTTCCTTTTTGATGGCAGCTCTTTTGTCATTGGTAATATAAACACTTCTGGCAGTTGCAATAAATTCTTCATCAAATTTCTGCTTGGCTTCTAATTCGCGGCATTTATCTTCAATATCCCATAGCTGCTGATTGACAGATAATAATTGCAAATATAAAGTATGTTCTTTACTAATAATTTTAGCAACGGCTTCCTCTATTACTGCATATTCTAATAATAAATTTTTTCTTTTTTCTGCATCA
>CAIXQW010000164.1 GCA_903921675.1 uncultured bacterium
GACTTATGGTGCCACTTTTTTTTTAATTAATTGTTTTCTATTTGTTTATTGACGAATGGTAACTTGTTTTCTTATTAATATTATTACTTTTGAACAATTCGAATTTTTATTTGTACAAAATAATAATTTATAATTGTTATTTTAAGAGACGCAAATAACAATGTAGGAATACAGCCATATAGAAATACAAGAATAAACATAATGCAACACCTAAATAATATTAAAATAATAGAATGCCCGCGAGATGCAATGCAAGGTTGGGGGCATCCTATAGATACAATTACCAAAGTAAATTATCTCAATCAATTATTACAAGTTGGTATAGATACATTGGACTGTGGTAGCTTTGTAAGCCCTAAAGCAATTCCGCAAATGGCAGATACAAAAGATGTATTGCCACAATTGAATTTAGAAAATACTAAAACAAAATTATTGGTAATAGTAGCCAACGAAAGAGGTGCGCAAGAAGCAGTTGCATACGAGCAAGTTACTTATTTGGGTTATCCATTTAGCATCAGCGAAACTTTTCAGAAACTAAATACCAATAGTACTATAGCAGAAAGTTTGCAACGTGTAGAAGCTATTCAGCAATTGTGTGTGCAGCATAATAAGCAATTAGTAGTATACATCAGCATGGGTTTTGGCAATCCTTATGGCGATGATTATAATGCTGAAATTGCAATTTATTGGACAAACGAATTGAAAAAAATAGGCATAAAAATAATTTCTTTAGCAGATACTGTTGGTATAGCCAAGCCTGATACTATTGCATTCCTTTTCAAACAATTAATTCCGGCGCATCCAGATGTAGAGATTGGGGCACATTTTCATACAACCCCTTCTGCATGGCTAGAAAAAATAGAATCTGCTGCTAAAAATGGTTGCATTCGTTTTGATGGAGCTATTAATGGCATTGGTGGTTGCCCAATGGCACAAGAAGAATTAGTAGGCAATATGGATACAGTTAATTTATTGCATTATTTTAAAGAGCTTAATTACAATCAAGCAGCATTTTTCCAATCTGTTCAAATGGCCAATGGAATTTTTATTTAATAAGAAATTGTTTTGAAAAAAAAATTTACTAAAAATATACTGTTGTTCGTGTTATTGCTTGTGCCGCATCAATTGGTGTTTGCACAAACCAAAACTTATCGTATACAATTTGCTGAAACAGCGCCTAATATAGACGCTATCGACAACGATAAATGCTGGGCAGATGCAGATGTGGCTAAAGATTTTACTCAAACTATTCCAGAACCACTGCAGCTTAGTAGCTTTAAAACAGAAGTAAAAATGTGCTATAATAATAATGCAGTGTATGTATTGGCGCATATCTCTAAATTGCGCTGTGATATTGTAAAACAAATATGCGAAAGAGATGAACTCAACAATATGAATGCCGATATATTTAGTGTGTTTTTTGATACCTATAATGATAAGCAAAATGGTTATGCATTCAAAGTAAGTAGCGCTAATGTGCAGCAAGACGAAAGACAAAATAATGGTGGCTCTGGCGATGCATTTAGTGATAATGTAGATAAAAATTGGGATGCAGTGTGGCTAAGCAAGGTAAAAATAGAAGAGAATGGTTGGGTGGTAGAAATTGAAATTCCATTTAGTGCATTGCGGATACCAAAAACAGAAGTGCAAGATTGGAATGTACAATTTGGTGTGATACATCGCAAAAGAAACGAAACAAGTTTTTGGAACACAGTAGATGTCAATAAAAATGGATTTTTTGTACAAGCCGGAAAATTAGTTGGCATGAAAAATATTAATACGCCACTGCGCTTGGCATTGTTCCCTTATATTAGTGCAGGTGAACAAAGTATTCCAAATGTAAATGGCACCAGAACTAATGCCTTTTTGCCAAGTGGTGGTATGGATATTAAATATGGTATCAATGATGCGTTTACTTTAGATGCCACATTAGTGCCAGATTTTAGCCAAGTAGTAAGTGATAATTTAACCAGAAATTTATCTGTATTCGAGCAGCAGTTGTCAGAAAATAGACCATTCTTCACAGAAGGAACAGAGTTGTTTAATAAACAAAATTTATTGTATACAAGGCGCATTGGTAAAAGACCTGGTGGATATTATAATGTATTGGATAATTATAGTAATGATACCATTTATGCAATTGATAAAAATCCGAATGTTACAAGATTGTACAATGCTATTAAACTAAGTGGTAGAACAAATAGCAAATTGGGTATTGGTATTTTTAATTCGATAGGCGCACCAATGTATGCGAGTATTACCAATAAAATTACTAACCAAAATATTTCTGTAGAGACAGAACCACTTGCTAATTATAATGTAATAGTATTAGATCAAGCCCTGAAAGGTCAAAATTATATCAATTTTACAAATGCTAATACAGTGCGTGCCAGTAATGGGAGAGATGCAAATGTGGCTGGTGTACAAGGCCAGTTTTTTACAAAAAACCAAGCTTATTTATTTGGGTTCAATGTAAAGAATAGTTTGGTTCTTGAAAATGCCGAAACCAAATCTGGTGTATTTGCAAATGTAAGTTTCGAGAAGGCGCAAGGCAAATTTAAATGGTCTTTCAATACCCAATATTTTGGAAAAAACTTTGATCAAACAGATTTAGGATTGCAGTTTGATTTCAACCATTTGCAACAAAATTTTGGCGTGAGCTATAATAACAATACACCCAAAAATAAAAAGTTTCAATTTACTAGAAAATGGTTAAATGTAAATGTGCTAGAAAATGTGCAACCATTTGTGCTTAAAAATATGGAAATAAACGCAGGTACATTTTACTTGTTTAAAAACTTCTGGGATATTTCTTTTTTCGTAAATTCCAAACCCTTAGGAGATGTTAGTTTTTATGATTTAGGAGAAGGCTACAGATTAAAATATCAGCCATATGCATATGTTGGTTTTGAAGGAAGCAGTGATAGTAGAAAACGATTATTTATTGGGTATAATTCCGGCTATGGCAATAATTTTGGTAATAATTGGACATACATAGATGGAGTGTATACATTGCGCTATAATTTTACAGATAAATTGAGTGTAAGAACTGCTTTGAACTTTACTTTGAATCATGCTGTTGTAGGAAATACATTTACTACAAATACGATAGGAGAACCATTAATTGGATATAGGCACAATAACGAATATACATGGGAAACAAGTGTAAAGTATAATTTTAATCCAAACTTTAGCATCAATGGTAGGTTTCGACATTACAATTCTTTTTTGATTTATAAACAGTTTTATGATATAGACGCATTAGGTAACTGGGAAGGAAAGGAAATTCCATTTGTAGATGGATTGGATGAAAATTTTAATTTACAAAATTTAGATGTATTTGTAAATTGGATATTTAAGCCGGGTAGTCGTTTTGTATTTAGCTACAAGCAATGGCTGAATGACCAATATATTATTAATAGCGAAATAGATAATTCGTTTATGAAAAATGTAACCAGAATTGGCGAGCAACCAAAAGCATTTTTACTAAGCGCTAGGGTGATATGGTACTTAGATTATAATAAATTAAAAGGCGTAAAAAAGTAGTAGTTGAACAAAGAGGAGAAGAGAATTAGAGTTTTTTCACTTCGTGAAATATTGCAGAAGAAATAAATTTGGAGTAGGAATGTAAAACTAAGAGTTTTTTACTTCGTAAAATATTAGTTGAAGAGATGATTTGTAGTAAAATATTATAATTTGGTTATTCCATTTTTGGAACAAAGAGGTTAAGAGTATAAGAGTTGTTTTACTGCGTAAAACTGTAGATTAAGATTGTGGTGATAGGTACTAGTCTGGTAGGTTTTTATAAAATTTATTGACAAATGTAAAATGTCCTTCATTCATTACATTTACAACATTAAAATTTACAAGTATGCCTTTAGGTATTTCGGTTAGTAACATGTGATTGATAAGCTTTGTTTTAAAATATGGAACTATTTCTTGCACTGCTTTTAATTCAATCATGATGCAATTTTCAATTAATAAGTCACATCTTAAGTCTGTTGATAAATCCAAGTCTTTATATTGAAAAGGCAAGGAAACTTCTGATTGATATTTAATTTTTCTTAAATCTAATTCGTATTTTAAACATCTATGGTAAATACTTTCCAATAAACCAGGCCCTAATATTTTATGGACCTCTATCAGTGCTCCATTTACATCATACGTAATTTTGTCTAATTTAGTTTTGGTAATCATATTTATTCATTTGAATTAATTATTGTATTAATTTTTTACGAAGTAAAAATCTCTTACTCTCTTAACCACTTTGTTTTTTTATAAGTAAGTATATTATCTAATCTCTTATCCTCTTTGTTTTCAAAATCTCTTAGCTCAATTCCTCAAACAATCCAGTTTGCTTATTTTTTCTTACATTATCATATTTGAAATATCTACCATTCATTGCTACATATACACCATGTGGCAATGCTTGTGCAAAGGCAATAGCGCCACCTAAATTAAACAATCCATCACTGCTGCCAAATGCAATAGGAATCATTGCTCCAGTAAGTACAATAGTTTTATTTTTTATTTTGTCGCCAAGCATTTTTGCGGTTTCACTCATAGTGTCTGTACCATGTGTTATTACAATTTGGTTTTCTTCACATTGCATGCACTGATGCACAATCAGCTCTCTATCATTGTCTGTCATTTCCAAACTATCTACCATCATCAAAGTACGAATTTCTGCATCTACTTTGCAGCGACCCATTTCTAATAGTTGCGGCAAATTGCTATCATTAAAATTTAGCTTGCCTGTTAATTCGTTGTACTCTTTATCAAAAGTTCCTCCTGTAATAAAAATGCGAATGGTCATGAAATATTTTCAAATTGTTTTTACAAAAGTAAATGAAAATAGTGGAAGAAATACATGATAAACATATCTTGTTTATTTTACCAAACCTAAACATATTTTCATGCGAATTACTTTCTTGATGGTTCCCTCAAATTGTGTTTTATATTCACTAGTGGTTTGTAATTCTTTTTTTATTTGGGTATGCAAAGTATTTATATCCATTGGCATTAAAGCTACATCGCATCCTGCACACAAGGCTTTGAAACTTGCATTTGGTATTTTGCTTACAGCTCCCATATTTAAAGCGTCTGTGTAAATTACTCCTTTAAATGCTAGTGAGTCTTTTAATAATTGAGTTACGATTTTTTTAGAAAGTGTTGCTGGTAAATTATCAGAGCTCCAAGTTTTATTATTGCGGATGGTGATGTGTGCTACCATTACTCCAATAGCTTGCTTGGCTATTAATTGTTGAAAAGCAGATAACTCTTTCAACTCGCCATCTATAAATACACTGCCTTTATGCGTGTCGCCTTTTACGTTGCCATGGCCCGGAAAATGTTTGATAGTACTTGCAATATTATTTTGTAAATGTTCATTCATAAATGCAGTACATTTTTGTACAATATCCAATGTGTTACTACCAAAAGAGCGATTGCTAATAATGGCTCTATTTGTATTATTGTCTGCACTAGGTGCAAAGTTGATTTGTATACCAACTTTTTTTAAAATATCAATTATTGCATTACTACTTATTATTACATCTTCGATCGATTTTTGTTTTTCTGCGGGAACCATTTTGGCTACATCCATAAATTTGTAATGCATCAAAGCTGCTTCTGCGTCTGCGCTAATCATTGCAGGCATCAATTTATTTTTATAACATGTAGTTTTTATTTGATTGGCATAATCTGTAAAAAGGGGAGTAGTACCTTTTAAAAATATGGCACCACCTACTTTCTTCGTCAAATAATATTTGTTGAATTCAGTAATATTCATTCCGAAATTATTGGTAGATACAGCTGACATAATTAATTGTGCAGCACGTTGGTCTGTATCCATCATCTCAAATGCATCTTGCACTTTTTTGTTTAAAGCAGCATTGTTGGTATAAAAATCTTTTAAATTAAAATTACTTGACTTTAATAATACTTTTCTGGAGTCATTTTCATCTTGCACATTGTTTCTATTACGGCCTATTGTTTTTGCAAAAATGATGATTGTGCAGCAAACGGCTATTAAAATAAATTTACTAGTCATTATTTATTTTATTTCTTTTTTGATAAATAATTCGCTTACAGCCCTTGTGGTAGCTGGGTGATAATTTAATTTTGCTTTCTCAAAAATATTAGATGCTAAAGCGTAATTGCCATTTTTAATAAGCTGTTTATACAAAGGCACAACAAACTTTTTTCTGCCTACATGTAGTAAGAAGTTTTCAAGAGATGCATTAATTGTTGTGTATTTATTGCCAATACTTAGCATAAACCATTCAAATGCTATTTCGCTATTTTTAGTATTTGTAAAGTGGAATGTTTTATCCAATTTATTCGTTTTTTCTAAAGATAAATTGCGTGGTAATTTTCTTAAAAATTGCAACCATTCATGTGTAGTCCATTTTTTAGGTTTGTCATAAATATTATCTATGCCACCCGTTTTAATAGTTTTTGAAATTGAAAATAAATCAGTTGAATCTAAAATAATTTTGCTTAGAAATTCCACATTGTCAAACCTTGTATGCCCTGGTCTGGGGCAATTTTTTGGCAAGCCACTTTGAAAAACCCATTGCTCCACATCTACCTCTTTTTTTGCCTTTGGGGTGTCTTTCCATAAATGGGCTTCCATATATTTCAATGCCAGATCTGTGGTCATTGGTTTAAATTTATTATCTCTAAAATAATCTGTCATAAATTTATCAAACGCTTTTCTGCCAACTGTTTTTTCTATCAGCCACAAAAAGTGAGCGCCTTTCTCGTAAGGTATATTGGTAAACGCATCTTCTGGATCTCTACCACTCATTTCTAGTTTTAAGTGTGTGTCTTTATTGGTATCTCCCAAATCTGTAATATCAGCCATCATATCTTGGTAGCTCAATTCCCAAAGCATATCTGTGTAGCTAGTGTCTGTAATATTTTCCATAATGCGTCTTTCAAAGTATGTTGTAAATCCTTCGTTTAGCCAAATATCATCCCAGCTTGCATTGGTTACAGTATTGCCACTCCAGCTGTGTGCCAATTCATGCGCAACCAAGCTCACCAAGCTTTTATCGCCAGCCAATATAGTAGGTGTGGCAAATGTTAGTTTCGGATTTTCCATTCCTCCTATTGGGAAACTAGGTGGTTGTATCAATACATCATATCTTTTCCATCCATAAGCACCACCAATTTTTTCTGCAGCACTCATCATGTTTGGCATGTCACACAACTCTGCCGCTGCATTTATCAATACACTTGGCTCTGCATACACGCCACTGCGTGCATCTATTGCTTTAAAATCTATATCTCCAGCTGCCAACGCTATTAAATAGCTTGGTATAGGTATATCCATCACAAAATGGTATTCTCCATTAGCATTGCGCTGCTGTGGATTATCTGCGCTCATTACAGCCATCATTCCTTTTGGAACTGTTATAGTAGCGGTATAAGTAATACGCACAGCAGGTGCGTCTTGGCAAGGTATTACACTGCGGCAAGCAATAGCCTCGCATTGTGTAAATAGATATGGCATTTTTTTGTCGGCAGTTTGTTGTGGCGTTAACCATTGTAATGCCTTAGCGCTTTGTGATGTAGAATAAATTATTTTTACAACACTATCATTGGCTTCGATAGGTATATGCAATGCACTTCCTAAGTATTCATGGTCTGTAGTGTCTAAAGTAAATCCAACTTCTTTGCCTGCAATAATTACTTTGCTGATGGCTAAATTTTTTGTATCAAAAATTATTTCATTCGCTTTATCAAAATTGGTAAATAACCATGTAGCTTCAGCTTCAATAATTTTTTTATCAAAATTTATATTTGCCTTCCAATCTAAATGTTTTGTTTTGGCAGAAATATAATTAGCATAAGAGTGGTTATTTACGCTTGCAGTAGAACTTGAATTTTTAATATTACATGCGGTAAATAGCACAAAACTACAAATGCAAAAAATGAAATGGAAATAATTAATTTTCATTAAACGAAAGTAAGATAGTTTTTTGTACAATGCAATGCTATGGATACTTTGTGGAAATTATCAGCTCTTGTAAAATACCATTTAGACTGCAAACTGAAATACCCGAAAATTTCTATTACTTTTACTGTAAATGAAAATAGAAATAGGAAAATTTAATAATTTGAAGGTGATGCGTTTAGTGGCTATAGGCGCATACTTAGATGATGGGAAGAATGGCATTTTACTACCTAAAAAATATTGTACATTGGATTTAGAAGTAGGAAGTGAACTGGCTGTTTTTATTTATCATGATAATGAAGGAAGATGGATTGCCACTACAGCAAAGCCACTTGCAACTGTTGGAGAAGTAGCATACATGCGTATCACAGACCTTACAGAGCATGGTGCTTTTTTAGATAATGGTATAGCAAAAGATGTTTTTTTACATTGCACTAATATGGTAAGTGATTCTATCATTGGCGAATATGTTTGGGTGTATTTGTATTTAGATAGAGATAGAATTACTGCATCAGAAAGATTGGATGACTTTATTGGCAATGAAAATTTATCTGTAATAGAAAAGCAAGAAGTAGAACTGATGGCTTATAGAAAAACAGAAATTGGTTATGTGATGATGATTAATAAAATGCATTTAGGTATTTTGCATTTCAATGAAATATTTCAACCGATTCAATTGGGGAAGTTGTATACAGGCTTTGTAAAAAGAATTATTGGCAATGTGCAGCCACCAAAAATAGATGTGTCTTTAGGTAAAATTGGTTATGCTAAAGTAGAAAACGAATCTGAAAAAATAATTAGACTATTGCAAGAAAATAAGAATTATCTACCTTATTTAGATAAAAGTAGCCCTGAAAATATTTACGATTTTTTTAACATGAGTAAAAAAACTTTTAAAATGACAATTGGTAAATTGTATAAGGATAGAATAATAAATATTGAGGATAATGGTATTCGATTACTAGTGGAAGAATAATCTTAAATGATCTCCCAGCCACTCATCCATCCATTTATAGATTGAGAATAGGTGACTAAATTTTCGTAATAAGGCAATGCACAAAGGGTACTGCTATCGCCTATGATTACTAGCTTTTTTCTTGCCCTAGTCATTGCCACATTCATCCTTCTAATGTCGGATAAAAATCCAATATTATTATCCGCATTGCTACGCACTAAGCTAATGTAAATGATATCTTTTTCTTGCCCCTGAAAACTATCAATGGTATTTATTTTTATATTGGGTAAATAAGCTTGCAATTCTGGCACATGTGTTAAATATTCTTGCAAGGTTACAATTTGCTGCTTGTAAGGGCTAATGATAGCAATGTTCGGAAAAGGAATTGTATTGTTTTGTTCCAATGCTATTACATAGGCCACCAGATGTTTATATAACATACTTGCTTCTTCTGGATTATTAATTTGTGTGCCATTTACCACTTCATCAAAGCCACAGCCGGCGGTATCTATAAAGGTAAAAGGAGTATCATTGCTAAATAATAAATGTTGCTTCACAAATTCGTTAGCTAATAATTGATTATTATAAAAAACTGTAGAAGAGTATTGCATAATGTGCTCATTCATTCTATATTGCTCTTGTAATAGTGTTACAGCTTGTGGATAAAGTGCTACACATTTTTCCAGCAAAGTAGTTGATAAGCCTTGCTTTGCAGCTTCAAAACTTTTGATGGTTGGTGGCAATTGGCAATGGTCGCCGGCTAAAATTAATTTTTGTGTTTTTAAAATTGGAATCCAGCAGGCGGGTTCTGTGGCTTGTCCCGCTTCGTCTATAATTACAGCATCATAATGCATATGTCGAATAGAGTAGTGGTTGCTGCCGACCAAAGTAGCTGTTATTACTTGCGCTTTATTTAAAATATCCTCTGTAATGTATTTTTCCATCTGCTCCACATCTTTCATTATTTTATGTGCTTCATCAAATAGTGCTTTGCGCTGGTCTCGCTCTGCTTTGCCAAAGTTGCGCTTGTATTTATGCGCCATGTCTTTAAATTCATTGGCTTGCTTTTTTAGTTTTTTGATGTTCTTGTTTGTTTCGTGTTCAGCTATTTTGTTATCCATTGTTAGTGATAATAATTCCTCGCTAACCCTTACTGGATTGCCTATACGAACTACGTTTACTCCTTTTGCATGCAATTTTTCACTTACTACATCTACTGCAGTATTGCTTGGTGCTGTTACCAGTATTTTCTTTGCCCCATTTGCTAGTAAGGCTTGTATTGCTTGAATTAAAGTAGTCGTTTTTCCTGTACCTGGTGGGCCATGTACAATTGCTAATTCATTGGCTTGTATGATTTGTTGTACAGCATTGTGCTGATAAGGATTTAGATTTTCCGTTTTATATACTGGTATAGTATCGTTATAGGTTGGTTGTTTTTCGCCAATTAATATTTTTAACAATCTTTCTTCTGGCTCCTCTTCTTTTTTAATACATGTTTTTAATGCACTAAACATTTCTTGATAACTATTTTCATCAAATAATAAATCAATACCAAGTTTTCCGTCTCTACTCCAATCTGGCAGTTCTTCTGTTCTGATATTTATTTTTAATTGATTGCCGCGGCAATGCGTAATAATACCTTCTATCTGATTATTACTTGCATCGTGATTGCTAAATAATATTGCAGGCATACCAAAACGCAATTGATGAGGCTCGTCTTTATTAGTAGTGCGTTCTATAGTTACATTAATATAATCGCCTTTGGTTAGTTCTACCTCTTTTATAGCAATCGGGTACCATGCTATACCATTTTCTCGACGCTGATGAATACTTGTATTTTTTATTAAGGCTTGATACTGTTCTCTGTCTGTATTTTGTTCTAGCGTTAGAAGCGATTGTAGGTTTTGGAAATATTGCATCTGCTGCAAATGTAAGTAATCTAATATTTTTTACGCTTGGGATTTTGTCTATTGTCGTAAAGATTTAGAATGAAAATTTTATTATCTTTTAATTGATAGAAGATAGTAATTTGTTTTACAATTACAAAATCTCTAATGTTTTATTTTGTAATTTTCCAATTCTTGGTTGTAAGGAAATTGTATTATTAAAATCATAAACTTTTTTAATGAATTTTGAAGCGATTTGAATTCCAAATTCATTTGTCAATTATTCTATAATCTCTGCAAATTTTATGGATGCTTTTTGCATCCAAATTACTTCTAAAGCCATTTTTTATACGCTTTAAATACTTCATCATTTGTTACCCATAAATCTTTATTGGTTGTTTCATTAGAGATAGTTATTAATTCCTGTTGCTGAAATTCACTTAATTGCATCCATAATTTACCATAATCCGAATTTTCATCAGATAAGATTTCGTAATACATTTGTAATTGTTTTTCATTTTCTATTTCATCTATCAAAGCATGAAATTTAGTTTTCAATTCTAATGTGGACATTGTTATTCGTTTTTGCGTTATAAAGCTACATTAATTTTTAATTCTCTTACTTACTTTTTTTCTTTTTAACACTACCCATTTCTAGTGCTAAGTACTTACCAGTATGGCTTTGTTTTACTTTAATTAATTCTTCTGGAGTGCCTGTAAATAATACTTGTCCTCCACCATCGCCACCTTCTGGCCCAATATCTATGATATGGTCTGCTACTTTTACTACATCCAAATTGTGTTCTATCACTAATACAGTATTACCTCTTTCTACTAATGTTTGCAATACACCAATCAATAAATGAATATCTTGAAAATGCAAACCTGTAGTTGGTTCGTCTAATATATAAAATGTTTTTCCAGTATCTCTTTTGCTTAACTCTGTTGCTAATTTTATGCGTTGCGCTTCACCACCACTAACTGTTACAGCGCTTTGCCCTAGTGTAATATAGCCTAGTCCTACATCTGCTAGTGTTTTTACTTTGCGATACAAGCTTGGTATGGCTTTAAAAAAATCAGTAGCTTCATCTACTGTCATATTCAATACATCACTAATGCTTTTCCCTTTGTATTTTATTTCTAAAGTTTCTCTGTTGTATCGCTTGCCATTACATCTTTCACAATGCACATATACATCTGGTAAGAAGTTCATTTCTTTTACTATCATTCCACCACCTTCGCATTGCTCGCATCTGCCACCTTTTACATTGAAACTAAATCTGCCTGGCTTATAACCTCTAATTTTCGCTTCTGGCACTGCAGTATACAAATGTCTTATTTCATCAAAAAATTTACAGTAGGTGGCGGGATTACTTCTTGGGCTTCTGCCAATTGGGCTCTGATCTATTTCTATAACCTTATCAATATTCTCTAATCCTTTTATGCTTTTGTATGGCATTGGTTCTGTTTTGCTATCGTAGCAATGCTTGCCCAAAATTGGGTACAATGTTTCATTAATCAAAGTACTTTTTCCACTACCGCTTACACCACTTACTACTATTAGTTTACCTAAAGGAAAATCTACATTTACATTTTTTAAATTATTACCTGTTACACCTTTTATGCTGATTGTTTTGCCATTGCCTGCTCTTCTTTCTGCAGGAATTTCTATTGCCTTTGTGCCATTTAAATAGCTAACTGTACTTGTGTTTTCTTTTAGGATATCTTTTGGCGTTCCTTGGCTTACAATTTGCCCTCCATGCACTCCTGCACCTGGGCCAATATCTATTATATAATCACTAGCAAGCATAATATCTTTATCGTGCTCTACTACCAAAACGCTATTGCCACTATCTCGCAATTCTTGTAGCGCAGTTATCAATCTTTGGTTGTCTCGCTGATGCAATCCAATGCTTGGCTCATCTAAAATATAAGTAATGCCTTGCAGTTTGCTTCCAATTTGTGTTGCTAATCTAATGCGCTGACTTTCTCCTCCACTTAATGTTTTAATGCTTCTGTTTAGGCTTAAATAATTTAAGCCTACGTTTAATAAAAATCCTAATCTATCTCTAATTTCTTTTAGTACTGGTTTTGCAATTTGATTTTGTTTTTTATCAATACGTTTTTCAATATCTTTAAACCAATCATTCAATTTATCTAAATTCATATTGCTTAATTCTGCAATATTTTTTTCATCCATTTTAAAAAACAAACTCTCTTTGCGCAACCTTGCTCCTTTGCAATCTTCGCAGGTTTGCTGCACCATAAATTTTTCTGCCCATTGCTTTACACCATCACTGCCTGTATCATTGTACCACCTAATTACCATATTGATGATTCCTTCAAATTCTGTTTGATATACTTGCGGTTTATCATTATAAGCTACCTCTACATCTATCTTTCCATCCTCTGCACCGTACAATAATATATTGATTGTTTTAGTCGGTATTTTATGGATTGGCGCATTCAAATCTATTTTATATTGTTTACCCAAAGCCTTTACCTGATTGAATATCCACGCATCTCTGTTTTCTCCTAAAGGTGCAATGCCGCCATCATTAATGCTAATATTATTATCTGGAATTACCGCCTGTAAATCTATTTTGTTTTGCACTCCTAAGCCCCTGCAACTAGGGCAGTACCCGTAAGGACTATTGAAAGAAAATGTATTTGGACTAGGCTCTTCATAGCTAATACCAGTTTCTAAACACATTAAAGTTTTAGAATATTGTCTTACTGTTTGTTCATCTTTTTTCTGAATAAAAATTAAATCTTTACCAAGCTTCAATGCTTTTTGAATGCTTTGAATAATTCTAATTCTATCTTCTTTTGTAACTTTTACTCTATCTACTACAAGCTCTATGTCATGTATCTTATATCTATCTAATTGTAGTTTTTCTTTTAGTTCTACTATCTCTTCGTCAATGCGCATACGTGTGTACCCTTGCTTGCGATATTGCTCGAACAACTCGCGATAATGTCCTTTTCTTCCACGTACCAATGGCGCCAATATAATGATGAGTTCATTGTTAAAATTAGCAAAAATATTTTCTAAAATTTCTTCTTCGCTAAAACGCACCATGCGCTTATTAGTATTGTAGCTATAAGCATGGCTAGCTCTTGCATACAGCAAACGCATAAAATCGTATATTTCTGTAATAGTGCCAACAGTGCTTCTAGGGTTTCTGTTGGTTGTTTTTTGTTCTATAGAAATTACTGGACTTAAGCCATCTATTTTGTCTACATCTGGCCGCTCCATGTTACCCATAAATTGCCTTGCATAAGCACTAAAACTTTCCATGTATCTGCGTTGCCCTTCGTTGTAAATTGTATCAAATGCCAAGCTACTTTTTCCGCTGCCACTTACACCAGTTAGTACCACCAATTTATTTTTTGGGATGCTAATATTGATGTTTTTTAAATTATGCTCTCGCGCCCCAGTTACTACTATGTTGTCATTCATTATGCCTGTAAAAAAATGTGTTGAATTAAAATTTGTTGAAAGGTAATGCCAAAAATAAATATATACATAACAAAATATTGAATTGCTATAGCAATTTTTAATAGCCCGGATAGAAATGAAAATCCTTTTTGCTTTTTGGGAGCAAAAAGATGGAAATGGGTAGCAGGATTAGCTTCAAAAAAACATTCCAATTATTTATCCCAAATAGCCCAAAAATTATTTGTTAAGGTTATACACATTTTCAAATGCTAAAGTATTCAAAAATGGTAATATCTTGTTGGGTAAAAACTTTTGAAATGTCGATAATTCAGTAGTTTTGCATACTTAATACTAATATTCTATTATTGATATAATAAATGGGACTTTTTAACTTTTTTACGCAAGATGTAGCCATAGACCTTGGTACAGCAAACACACTCATTATTCATAATGATCAGGTGGTTGTGGATGAGCCAAGCATTGTGGCTATAGACCGCACTACAAATAAAATCGTTGCCGTGGGCAAACGAGCCATGATGATGGATGGAAAAACCCACGAAAATTTAAAAACTGTTAGACCATTGAAAGATGGTGTAATAGCCGACTTTAATGCTGCAGAAGGCATGATTAAGGAAATGATTAAATTAATCTATCCTAAAAAACCATTGTTTCCGCCTAGTTGGCGCATGGTGGTGTGCATACCTAGTAGCATTACTGAGGTAGAAAAACGTGCGGTACGGGATAGCGCCGACCAAAGTGGCGCTAAAGAAGTATATATGATTTACGAACCAATGGCTGCCGCACTTGGTATTGGTATAGATGTAGAAGAACCTACTGGTAACATGGTAATTGACATTGGTGGTGGTACTACAGGTATTTCTGTTATTAGCTTAAGCGGTATTGTGTGCGACGAAAGTATTCGTATTGCAGGAGATGAATTTACTGCAGATATTATAGAAGCAATGAGGCGCTATCATAGTTTGATGATTGGAGAGCGTACTGCCGAGCAAATAAAAATAGCTGTAGGTAGCGCTTTAAAACATCTAGAAAATCCTCCAGATGATGTAGCTGTAAATGGTAGAGACCTTGTAACGGGTATCCCAAAACAAATTATGGTTAGCTATCAAGAGGTAGCAGATGCTTTAGATAAATCTATCTTTAAAATAGAAGAAGGAATTTTAAAAGCATTGGAAAAAACGCCACCAGAATTAGCTTCGGATATTTATCGTCGTGGTTTGTATCTTACAGGTGGAGGTAGTTTGTTGCGTGGTCTTGATAAGCGTATTAGTCAAAAAATAAAATTACCCGTGCACATTGCTGAAGATCCATTGCGCAGTGTAGTGCGTGGTACAGGTATGGCTTTAAAGCATATTGGTAAGTATCCTTTTTTAATGCAATAATTTTTATCGTTTCATTCTAACTGTGGCATACTATAACTAGTGGGTAATCTTATTGATTTAATAAAACGATTCAGTCATGTATTCCTATTTCTGGTGCTGCAAATAATTAGCTTCAGAATGTTATACAATGGCAGTCCAAAGCACAAAGATTCTATTGGTAGAACTTCTAGCGAATTTGTAGGTAAAACATTAGCCGAAAAAAAGAAAGTAACGGATTATTTTTTTCTGCAAGAAATAAATGATAGCCTGATGAAGGAAAACGAAAAACTGCGGAAGCAATTGATGCAGGAAAATTCTTTCATTCCTATTAAAGATAGTACAGGCAATTTAATAGTAGAAAAAGATAGTATTAAAAAAACAATTCGCTACCATTATTATGCTGCCAAAGTTTTAGCCAATAGCTTTGACGAACCCAATAACTATATGACCATTAATAAAGGTGCATACCATGGCATTAAAAAAGGTATGTGTGTATTAAGCAACAATGGTATTGCAGCTAAGATAGTAAACACTAGCCCACACTTTAGTGTAGCCAAGTGTGTTATTAGCGAAAGACTTCGTGTAAGTGCACAACTAAAAGATGGTACTGTTGGTTATATTAGTTGGCCAGAATTAGATAGCCGTTTTGTACAGTTGAATGATATTAGCCCAAGTATTAATGTAAAACAAGGTGACACGGTGTACACGAGTAACTCTAGCGAATTTCCTGCTAATGTAATGATTGGTAGAATTGCTGCTTTAAAGCAAGGCTCGGAGTCAAATCATTATACTGTTTTACTTTCTACTAATTTTCGCAGATTGAAATATGTGTATGTAGTAGAAGATATTACTGCCGATGAAATGCAAGTAGTGCTGGACACTGCTAAAGCAATGGATAAACCTTTAAAGTCAAATGGTAGATAGATGATGAGTCCTTTGATACAAAATATAATTCGCTTTGCAGTAATAATGGCTATACAAGTATTGCTATTAAACACTGTAGAATTGCAAAATGTAACTGCTGTATGGGGAGTAAGTTTGTTTAAACCATTTTTTTATTTATTATTTATATTGATGCTGCCATCAAATTTATCGAAAGCAGCAACAATGATTATTTGTTTTATTACTGGGTATGTAATGGACAAATTTACAATGGCTACAAGTGTATCTAGCCCTCCAGGTTTGCACGAAACAGCTTGCGTACTAATTGGATTTATGCGTCC
>CAIXQW010000165.1 GCA_903921675.1 uncultured bacterium
AAAATACAAATTAATAATATTAATAAATTTCGGATGTTACTTATCTTTTATCGATGAAAATCTACTCTATAAATAAACAATGGCAAAAACCCAAGTTGATAACTTTTATAAAAAGGATTTTGTCCAGCAGCAGCAAGATCTGGCGAGTAAGTAAGCGATAGTAAATTTTTTGTGCCATAAATATTTACTAAATCCAAGCCCAATTCATGTGTTACTTTTTTGCGATTGATGCGATAGCCTATCTTAATATCTTGCCTAAAATAATTTGGAAATTGCAATGTATTACGCAAGCTATCTATTACTATCAAATCTGCTACAGCATTGCTTTTGGCAGTATCTGGTGGCGAGTACAATTTACCACCTGCATAAGTAATTTTTGTGCCCAATACCAATGTATTTGCTTTATGGATATTCCATTCGTAGCCGCCAAGCGCATTCAAAATAAACTTGCCATTATAATCTGTGCTGCGCCATACCTTATCTGCACCTTGCGCTTTACTGTCAAATACAGTACCTGTAAATAGCAAGTAGTAATGATTAGCAAAAGCTCTTGACAATGTAAATTCTACACCCATGTTTTTACCAAAACCTTTGTTTACTAATGTGTCTGGGAAAGTTCTACTAAAACTATTGCCTTGGTTAATGCCATTAAAAGAAGAACCGCTATTTTTTTCGATAGGCACTTGGAACAAATATTGATAATATGCCTCTAGTAATAATCCCCAAGTTTTAGAAAGTTTGGTTTCGTTGCTAATTACAAAATGGTGGCTTTTGGTAAAACCTAAATTGTAATTGTGCAAAGGTCTTAGGCTAGAGTCTGATAGTTGCGAAAAATATTGATACATCGGTTGCATTTGACTGTGCAAACCATAGCCAATATTAAAAGTTGTGTTTGCATTGGCAATGTATCTAGCGCTAATGCGTGGCTCCACAGTAAATTGTTTGGTATGCGATAAATATTGTGTGTGCAATCCACCACTCAACGTTATATCGTTATTTATTTTGTATTTGTATTGTGCATAGGCTTGCATTAAATTGGTGTTGCCACTGTAACTATTTCTGTACAGCCATTTAATTAATGTAGGCGGATATTGCCTAGTACTATCATTGAAATTCACCATGTACAGCGTATTTAATAATCCAATTTTTACTACTTGCTTAGCACTAATTTTTTTGTTGTAATACACATGGCTATTCAGCCCATTGACGATGTAGGTGTAATTTAAAATTGGATTTATAAGTGTAATTTGAAAAGCGCTATCTCTAAATACTTTTTCATGAAATGCATTTACATAGCTTGTAGAATAGGCCACTACAGCTTTGATGTAAGATGTAGAATTGATATTGTGCAACAAAGATGCACCCACTACTCCCATATTACTTTTAAAATATTGGTCTCTATCATTTTCTCCATACAATTCTGTAGGAGGTTTTGTTTGATTGCTTACAATAATATCTATATTGCTAAGTCCACCAATTCCCCATACAGACAATTGTGTTTTTTTACCAATTGCAGTATTTAATTTAAAAGAAGCATCCTGATAATTAGGTACAGAATTAGTACCAATTGGTATGTGCAATCCTTGAAATAATTTTAAAGTAGAGTATCTATAGTTTACCAAAAAAGACGCTTTGTGTTTTTTACTCAATGGTCCTTCTGCTGTAAACTCTGTACCAAGCACACCAAGCTGCGCTGTAAATTCGTATTTATCTTTATTGCCATTTCTAAATTTTAAATCAAAAACTCCAGCTACCGCATTGCCATAATCTGCAGGAAAAGCACTTGTAAAAAAGTCGCTATTGCTTAATGTTTTATTATTGATAATGCTAACGGGTCCTCCAGTTGTGCCAGGTATCGAAAAATGGTTTGGGCTTGGTATATCTACATCCTCTAAGCGCCAAAGCAATCCCTGTGGACTATTGCCACGTACCACTATATCATTGCGGCTATCATTAGCACCACCAACCCCTGCAAAGTTGCTAGCCATCCGCGCTGGATCTCCACGGCTGCCAGCGTATCTCTCTGTTTGTTGCACATCAAATGCTTTAGTGCTCACCAACGCCATTTCGTTATTTGTTTTTCGTTTGGCTTTCACCACAGTATTCTCTAGCTTATTTGTTTTTATCAGTTCTTCTAAGCTAATATCTTGTTCTACCTCTTTGGCAGATGTAAATACAATATCAGCTAATGTAATTTCTTTGTAGCCTTCTTTGCTGTATTGTATTAGATGTTTACCTACAGGAATATTTGCAATGCTGTAATAGCCATTTTCATCAGAGGTAGTTTCTAATGCAGGGTTGCTTTGCAATACAGAAACTTTTACACCTATTAATGCTTGTTTACTTTCTTTATCTACAATTGTGCCCTTAAGCATTTGCGTAATTTGGGCATTGCTAAAAAATGGAATACATAGCAATAAAATCAAATAAAATCTTTGCATGATAATAAGTTTTAGAATATAAATGTAAGTAAATTATTTTAGAAATGTATTGTAGTTGACAATTTGAACAAATTTAGTTCTGGAGTCTTGAATTATTGTGTAAGCTATAAATTCTGCTTACTTTTTTCAATCAGGAAAAAGTAACAAAAAAACCAATAACAAAATTTTCATTTCATTATTGGTTTTAAGTTTTTTTTAATAAAATTAGATTACCATCTTTTTTTAGGAGCACCACCACTTCTTGGGGCGCCACTTTTTTTGGGACCACCATTGCCAGTACCTTCTTTTTTCTTGAAGCTACCTTGGCGCGGAGGCCTTTGTTGTTGAACCTTTGCGGGTCTTTTGGTAATGCCATGAAACTGTGTATGGTAAGGATGATTTTCTTCTACAGGAATATTTTTTCCAATTAGTTTTTGAATATCTCTTAATGCAGCGGTTTCTTCCATTTCGCAAAAGCTAAATGAGGTACCACTCAATCCTGCGCGACCAGTTCTACCAATTCTGTGCACATAAGTTTCTGGAATGTCTGGCAATTCGTAATTAATGACATGTGTTAATTCGTCTACATCTATACCACGCGCTGCAATGTCTGTAGCTACTAGTATTCTTGTAGTTCTGCTTTTAAAATTAGTAAGTGCTCTTTGTCTTGCATTTTGGCTTTTGTTACCATGAATCGCTTCTGCTTTTATGCCAACTTTTACTAGGTCTTTTACTACTTTATCTGCGCCATGTTTGGTGCGTGTAAATACCAAAGCAGTTTCTATTGTTTTATCATCCAATATATAATTTAGCAAAGCGCGTTTATTATCTTTTTGTACATAAAACAAACTTTGTTTGATCGTATCTGCTGTACTACTTACAGGTGCTACTTCTACTTTTTCTGGATTGTGCAAAATGCTATTGGCCAATGCTTGAATTTCCTGAGGCATGGTAGCACTAAAGAAAAGTGTTTGTCTTTGTTTCGGAATTTTTGCAATTACTTTTTTTACATCGTTTACAAAACCCATGTCTAGCATGCGGTCTGCTTCGTCTAATACAAATATTTCTATTTGGTTGATGTGGATGTAACCTTGCTGCATCAAGTCTAATAATCTACCTGGAGTAGCTACCAAAATATCTACACCGCGGCGCAATGCATCTACTTGTGGGTTTTGATTTACACCACCAAATACTACTAAGTTTTTCAAGCGTAGTTTGCTGCCATAGGCATTAAAACTTTCTTGAATTTGTATAGCTAGTTCTCTAGTAGGTGTTAGTATCAAAGCGCGAATAGGGCGCTGATTAGTATACAATACTTCTGAGGGTTTGCTTAATATTTGCAACATAGGTATTGCAAAAGCTGCTGTTTTTCCGGTACCTGTTTGTGCGCATCCAAGTAGGTCTTTACCTGCAAGTATATGCGGAATAGCCTGTGCTTGTATAGGTGTTGGGTTGGTGTAGCCCTCGTGTGCAAGAGCATCTAATATGGGCTGTATAATAGCCAATTCTGTAAATTTCAATGTTTATTTTTTTTAAATGTGAATGCGGAAATGATAAATGAATATCATCATTAAAAACGGGGTGAGTTTATTTTTGTGTGCTAATAAAAAATAAACAATTATAGAAGCGGAGAAGTGTTTCTATAATGGAAGGCTTGTAATGCCGCTGAATAAATGAACAATTGCAAAGGTAAGGGAAACGGGTAGGGTAGTTGTTAATGAATTGAGTGGGGAAATAAATTGAAATTTTTTGATGATTTCATTGGGATTTTGATGGAGGTAAACATATCATTTATGTTTTGCTTATGTAAAGGGTTTTTTTAATAAAAGATATTTTGTTTAAAATTTTGAAGATTTCAGTTAATTTATAAATATAGCAATTATATGATCACTTAATTTATTTGGCAACAAAAAAATGCCGCACTTTTCAGCACGGCATTTTTTAAAATTATTTTTATTTATTGTCTTTCTTACAAATGAATTACTTCTCCATAAGCAGCAGCAGTAGCTTCCATTACAGCCTCACTCATTGTAGGGTGCGGATGAATGCTATTTAATACTTCCATGTAAGTCGTTTCTAGTTTGCGCGCTGTTACAGTTTGTGCAATTATTTCGGTTACATTAGCACCTATCATGTGTGTGCCAAGCCATTCGCCATATTTAGCATCGTATATTACTTTTACAAAACCTTCTGTAGCGCCTGCTGCACTTGCCTTGCCACTAGCACTAAATGGAAACTTACCTACTTTAATATCGTAACCAGCTTCGCGTGCTTGTTTTTCTGTCATACCACAGCTAGCAATTTCTGGACTGCAATAAGTACATCCTGGTACATTACCATAATCTAATGCTTCTGGCATGTGGTGGTATTTACCTTCTGCTTTTGCAATAGCTTCTACACAAATAATTGCTTCTTTGCTAGCTACATGCGCCAATGCTTGGCCAGGTGTCATATCGCCAATGGCGTAAATGCCCGATACGTTGGTTTGATAATAATTATCTGTAATTACTTTTCCTTTTTCTACAGTTACGCCTAATGCTTCTAATCCTAAATTTTCAATATTAGCTACAACGCCTACAGCGCTAAGCAATACATCTGCTTCCAACACTACCTCTCCAGTAGCTGTTTTTACAGTTGCTTTTACTCCTGCACCACTAGTATCTACTTTAGTTACTTCGGCACTCGTCATAATGTCGATGCCTTTTTTCTTATAGCTTTTTTCCAATTCTTTACTTACATCTTCATCTTCTACAGGCACAATGCGTGGTGCAAATTCTACAATCGTTACTTTAGTACCCATTGCATTATACACATATGCAAACTCTACACCAATTGCACCACTACCACATACTATCATACTCTTAGGCTGCGTAGGCAATACCATTGCATCGCGGTAACCAATAATTTTTTTATTGTCGATAGGCATACTAGGCAATTGACGCGCCCTACCACCAGTAGCTAGAATGATATGCTTGGCTTCGTATACAGTTGCTTTACCATCTGCACCAGTTACTTCTACTTGGCCTTTGGCTTTTAGTTTGCCATAGCCCATTATCACTTCTATCTTGTTTTTTTTCATCAAAAACTGTACACCTTTGCTCATTTTGTCTGCTACGCCGCGGCTGCGTTTTACCACAGCTGCAAAATCTGCAATAGCTGCACCAGCTGTAATACCATAGTCTGCAGCGTGGTTGAAATATTCTAATACTTGTGCGCTTTTGATTAAAGCTTTTGTAGGAATGCATCCCCAGTTCAAGCATATGCCACCAAGACTTTCTTTTTCGATAATACCTACTTTCAATCCTAGTTGAGAGGCACGAATGGCAGCTACATATCCTCCAGGACCGCTACCTACTACTATTACATCAAAATTCATATTTGTTTGTTGTTTTTAATTTTTTTAAGAAACGCAATGCATTATTGCGAGTGGTAAAGTAATTTATTTATTAATCAGCAAAGGTAATGAAAATTGCTTTGGTAAAATAAGGATTGCATTGTTTTTTAAAGAGGGATGATGGTAATTATTTTTTTGTTAT
>CAIXQW010000166.1 GCA_903921675.1 uncultured bacterium
GAGGTCCCGACCAGATTCGAACTGGTGTAGAAGCTTTTGCAGAGCTTTGCCTAGCCACTCGGCTACAGGACCATAGTGGAGTGCAAATGTAAGATAATTAATATTTTTACCAAATATTATTGCATTAAAATTAGAAATAGTTTGAAACTTTTGAAATTGAATGCATATTATAAATTTATAAATGCGGTTGTAGCAAAATTCTACTCCTTCAAAAATTTACTAATAAATTCTTGTGTACCATACTTTGTTTTTATAATATAAATACTCCTAGCTAAGCTAGCTACATCCAAAGTTGCCTCATAATCTACAGAAATAGACACTTGTTTATCTATTACTTTTTGCCCTAATAAATTATACACTTGCAGTTGTATGTTTGCACCTTGTTTGCTAATTGGTATTTTTATAGTAATGCTTTCTTGCGCAGGATTTGGGTAAATTAGCCACTCTTGTGGCATTGCCCTGATAGTATCGCATGCACTTCCTACCAAAGCACCCAAGCCATAGTTGGGCATATTAGGTGGCACCAGCAAATTTGTAAATGGTTGGCTAATAGCTCCATTACCTCTGCCTTTAAAGTTGCAGCCTAAACCTTTAATATTTGGGCTATCTATAAAACCCATACTTTTATTGGTACCATTAGAATTTCCAATATAAATCTTACCATTCGGAGCCAAAGCTATCATCGAGTATCTTGGAAAATAATCTAATATCGTGTCTGGACCCGAAATTTTTGTATAATTATTTGAATTGCTATACAAATCTATTTGCCAAATACTATAACTAGTTGTTACATATAACAAACTATCATTTGAACTAAAAGCTACACCTTCGCACCAATCATCACCATATTTCAATAAATCATTTGGTATTGTAAAATGTTTGAAGGCAGTAAACAAACCGCTACATCTATCAAAATTTGCAATATAATATTCTGCTTTATAATCTGCAGTTGTATATGCCATTTGAGTACCACTAGCATTAAATGTAGATTGCCCAGAGATACCAGTAGACATTTCAGGAAATTCATTTATATCTGAAATTATAGGTTCTTTTATATTATCTGCTTCAATCAAAAAACTATAAAATTTTTGTTTTGTCTTATGTGGCTTTACCAACCACCAATCTCTACCATTTGCATGCTTTACAGCAGTCATTCTATTATGACTTAAATATTCGTTCTGCAAAAGAACTTTGTTTTTTTCTAATACTTTACCTTGCCCATTGTTAGCATCCATATCCACTACAGCATAATTAAGGTTATCAAATCGAAAAGAATCGTAGTTGGCATTCGGGCTTTGCCATTGGTCGAAAGCAAAATCACTCATGCCAGTAGTAAAAATGTAATATTGATTGCCTGACTTAGGCAGGATGATGGACATTTGGTTGAAGAAACCATCATATCCATATTTTTCTCTCAACTTTGTACCGAAAGGGCAATTTATATCTTCAAAATTTTCTATACCATTACCTTCTGAATTATATGCTATAAAACTATTTGTAGCTAAAATAAATTCACCATGTAAATTACTTATGTTAGCTAGACCAAATGTAAAAACAAAACCAACAGATCCAGCACTGTTATATTTTATAGTATCCACTCTAAAATTATTTGAAAAATTAAATACAATTCCAGGGTCAAACCCTATACACCATGTATTATTTCTATTTTTTTCTTTA
>CAIXQW010000167.1 GCA_903921675.1 uncultured bacterium
TGCAGAACAACCATTAGCATCTGAACCAACTAATGTATATGTACCAATGCCAATATTAGTTAATGGTACAGAAATAGTGAAAGATAAACTATCTGTTAATAATTGATAAGTAAATGCTCCTGTTCCTCCAGAACCATTTGGTATAATAGAAGCTGTTCCTCCATTACATAAAATTGGACTAACAACTGGGTTTAATGCTACTTGAGTAGGAACTGGATTTACAGTAAATGTTTGTAATCTTGCACATCCATTTGCATCTATTGTTGTTATAGAATAAATCCCTGAAGCTAAATTAGTATATGGATTACTAATTGTATCAGCGCCTTTTTTATAAATAAATGGTGCTGTACCTCCAGCGGTTGAGATAACTACTGAACCAGTTTGACCAAAACATAATGGTTGTGTTACAGAAAACGCGGTATTTATTAATAATGGAGCAGCATTAATAACAATAACAGTACTTGTAGAACATAGATTCGCATCTGTTGCTGTTAATGTATACGAACCAGGTGATAAATTAGTAATTGGAGATGTTACGGTGGCAGTGCCATTTTTTACACTTATAGCACCAGTACCTCCACTTGTTATAAAGCTTATTGAACCAGTTTGGAAAACACATAAAGGCTGATTGATATTAGGTAAAATTGTTACTTGGCTTGGAGCTGCGTTTATAGTGACTGTTTGTGTTTTGGTGCATCCATTTGCATCTGTAGCAGTAAATGTATAGATACCTCCAGCTAATCCAGTAACTGGGCTGGTTACAATAGTTGTATCATTTTTAACAGTAATTGCACCTGTACCGCCACCAACAGTAAATGTGACTATACCTGTTTGATTAGAACACAAAGGTTGCGTTGGAGTAAGTGTTAAAGCTACTGCAGAAGGAGCTACAGAAATTACAGCAGTTGAAGTTCTAGTGCATCCATTTGCATCAGTAGCAGTAAATGTATAGGTGCCAGCAGTTAATCCAATAACCGGAGAAGTAACTGCTGTTGTGCCATTTTTAACTGTAATTGCACCAGTACCGCCACTAGTTGTAAATGAAATAGAGCCAGTACTACCATTACACAATATTTGGGCAGGAGTTAAAGATAGAACTATTTGAGAAGGTGCTCCATTAATTGTTACAGTTTCTGTAGTACTGCATCCATTTGCATCCGTAACTGTAAATGTATATGTACCAGCTGATAAACCAGAAACAGGAGATGTAACAGTTGTTGTGCCATTTTTAACCGTTTTTACACCTGTTCCACCACTAGTTATAAAAGTAACACTACCCGTTTGTCCAAAGCATAATGGTTGAGTTGGTGTAAGTAAAATTGCAACTTGAGTAGGTGCAGCATTTATAACTGCAGTCTGTGTTTTAACACAACCATTTGCATCTGTTGCTGTAAAGGTATATATACCAGCGGATAAACCAGAAACAGGAGATGTTGCTGTAGTAGTATCATTTTTAACAGTTATTGCACCTGCACCACCACTTGTTGTAAATGCAATTGAACCTGTTTCTCCAACACACAATGGTTGAGAAGGTGTAAGCGTTAATACAATTGCAGAAGGTGCAGCATTTATTATTTCAGTTTGTGTTAAAGTACAACCATTTGCATCTGTTGCTGTAAATGTATAAGTTCCTGCAGCTAAGCCAGTATTTGGAGATGTAACTGACGTAGTTCCATTCATTACTGCAATTGCTCCTGTACCACCACTTGTAGTAAATGTTACTGAACCCGTTTGACCAAAGCATAATGGTTGTGTTGGAGTTAATGTCATTGTCACTTGACTAGGTGCTGCATCTATTATAGTAGTTGCCGATGTGGTGCAACCATTTGCATCTGTTGCTGTAAATGTATAAGTTCCTGCAGCTAAGCCAGTATTTGGAGATGTAACTGACGTAGTTCCATTCATTACCGTAATTGCTCCTGTGCCACCATTTGTAGTAAATGCTACTGAACCCGTTTGAACAAAGCATAATGGTTGTGTTGGAGTTAATGTCATTGTTACTTGACTAGGTGCTCCATCTATTATAGTAGTTGCCGATGTAGTGCAACCATTTGCATCTGTTGCTGTAAATGTATAAGTTCCTGCAGCTAAGCCAGCATTTGGAGATGTAACTAACGTAGTTCCATTCATTACTGTAATTGCTCCTGTGCCACCATTTGAAGTAAATGCTACTGAACCCGTTTGACCAAAGCATAATGGTTGTGTTGGAGTTAAATTAAGTGATAAAGTAGATGGAGCAGAATTGATAATTACAGTTTGAAAGGTAGAACATCCATTTGCATCAGTAGCTGTAAAGGTATATGTACCAGCAGCTAATCCTGTAACAGGAGAGGTAACAGTTGTGTTGCCGTTTTGCACAACAATAGCACCAGTTCCTCCAGAAGTAGAAAATGAAACCTCGCCTGTAGAACTAGAACAAAGTGCAGATGTTGCAGTTAAATTTAACACTACTTGACTTGGCGCTGCATTTATTATAATAATCGAATCTTTTATACAATTATTAGTGTCTTTTATGCCAATAGTATAAGTACCTTCAATCAAATTATTGAAAATACCTAATGATTGATAAGTTCCACCATTTAAATTATAACTAATTGTTCCGGATCCTCCAGATCCAGTTGTTGTGATAGTAGCTGTACCACCAAAACATTTAATTGTATCAATTGTTAAAGAAATTACTAAAGCTGCTGGATTTGTTAGTGTAACATTATTTAAAGAGTCCATACAACCATTTAAATCTTCTACAACCAAAGTATATGTTCCTGCTAATGCTTTTGTAACTGAAGAATCAAAAGAATACATTTGACCTGGTGTACCAGAGTAATACCA
>CAIXQW010000168.1 GCA_903921675.1 uncultured bacterium
TAAATAATTGTTGCCTACCTCGTAAAGGGCTAGAGGTAAATACTACATATTTGTTTAATGCAAAACCCCATACAAAGCCTGCCATTACTGCAACTGCTTTTGCTGCATTAATTGGTGTAACGGTATAATTGAAAATTTGAAAATTACCATTGGTAAATACAAAGTATAAAAAGAAAAAATCTACCACCCAATCAACCACCAAAGTGCTTACTCCACAAAACAAATATCTAAATGTTTCTGCAGGTATAAATTGAAATAAGGGTAAATGGAAAAACTCTATAAACGCAATAATTTTCTTTCTCACTAATCAACAATAAAATAAAATGCTAAAATTAATTTTGGGGCACTAAATGATATTCTTTGCTATTATCAATACTTCGCAACCACATACTTTTTTCCTTTAATTTTAAAATAGTAAAAATAGTAGCACTTTCTGGTTGCCCTGTATTTGCATTATTTAATGTAAGTGCAATTTTATTATTATTATCCTGCAATTCCCATTTGCCATCTACGCGTTGACCAATGCCAGTAATAGGGTCAATATACGTATGATTATATGCTCCATCGCCTAACCAAAATTGTTTTTGTGTACTTATTTCCGGAAAACCAACTTGCTCCGCTCCATTTATTGAATAACTTTCTATTTTCCAAGTATTGGTAATGCGCTGTTTGATGCTTCTAAAGCTTAATGAAGGACCTTCTTCATACTTTTTACAACTAGAAAAACCAACGACCATTAAGGTTAAAAATAAAATGCTTGCAAATATTTTGTTCATGTACTTTTTTTTGAATGCCTAAAGATAGGGCAAATCCTTTATTACTTAAAAAAAATGATGCTTTTTTTAGAAAATTGAATGCTAGGAGGTATTTTAATTATATAACTATCTCAAATAGTTAATGTAAAAAATGAGAACAAATAGGGTATTACTTTTAAATAAAAAAATATGTAAATCGGTATTGAATCTTTATTTTTACCCATTCATTAAAATAGAGAAATAAAGATGCAATATTTAGCCTTCGAAAAACCTATTGAACTTTTACAAGAAGAAATTCAAAAGCTGCACGAAACTGCAGAAAAAACCAATGTAGATATGTCTGCTGCAATTGCAGAGCTTCAAAAGAAAGTAGATGAAACGAAGCTTAATTTATATACCAATTTAAGTGATTGGCAAAAAGTAGAGTTAAGCCGCCACCCAGATAGGCCTTATACAGATTATTATATCGAAAAAATATTTACCGATTTTCAGGAATTACATGGCGATAGAAATGTAAAAGATGATAAAGCCATCATTGGTGGTTTTGGCAAACTAAATGAACAAACTGTAATGGTTATTGGGCATCAAAAAGGTAAAAACACAAAAGCTCGCCAATACAGAAATTTTGGGATGGCTAATCCTGAGGGCTACAGAAAAGCCTTACGCTTAATGAAATTGGCAGAAAAATTCAATAAGCCAATTGTAACATTAATAGATACACCAGGAGCCTTTCCTGGTTTAGAAGCCGAAGAAAGAGGACAAGGAGAAGCTATTGCTAGAAATTTATTTGAAATGATAAACCTTACAGTACCCGTTATTTGTATCATCATAGGTGAAGGTGCAAGCGGCGGCGCATTAGGCATAGGCATTGGCGATAAAGTAGTAATGCTAGAAAATACATGGTATACCGTAATTAGTCCAGAGTCATGCTCTTCTATACTTTGGCGCAGTTGGAACTTTAAAGAAAAAGCTGCAGCAGAATTGAAACTAACAAGTAGACATATGAATAGTTTTGGTTTAGTAGATGATGTGATAGAAGAACCATTGGGAGGTGCACACGCTGAGCCAGAAGACATGGCAGAAAGAGTAAAACAATATATTATCGAAAAATTAGGAGAGCTATCACCGTTAGATGCCGAAACTCGTATACAGCAGCGAATAGATAAGTTCAGTAAAATGGGCTTTTATGATGAAGTATGATATTGAATATTTTTTTACA
>CAIXQW010000169.1 GCA_903921675.1 uncultured bacterium
TAGATCTCTAAATTAAATAAACATTAAATAAAAATGAATTTTTTATAAATTATTTAGACGAAATTTAAACAAAGTAGGTTAATGAATTAAATTCTTCAACTAAAACCAACCTCTGCCTACACCAGCCATACCAGGCCAAGGAATTCTACTTAATATTAAAATTAATCCTATTAATGTGTAAATAAATAACTTTTTATGTTTTGAATAATCAGAAATTGCTTTTTTGCTCGCTATTCTTCCAATGGTAATGAATGCAATCCCAATAATATTAACTAAAATATGCTCAACTGCAAAAAAACGTAATTCTTTTGTTTTCATTACTATACTAGCAGGGTTAGTACTAAATAATTGCATGCCATTTGGTCCAATTAAATATTGCATTAAACCAATAAGCAACATGATATGGCAGCTAATCATTAGCAATAAACTTGCTTTGTTGTCTTCTGCACGAAATAATTTTTTTTGAGAATAGCCAGTGTAGCTTTTGAAAATTACTATTATACTTAATAGAAGAATTACCCAACGAAGTATACTATGCACATGTAGTAAAATTGCCATGATTATTTTTTTGAATTTAGTAAAGATAAACAAATATTTAAACCAATGTGTATATTTTTTCCCCACAAAAATGTGTGTAATTCAGTAACATATATTTGCCAAAATTATATTTACATTTGTATATAACAAAAACGGAAGATATGTTTTTTAATAACGACGATGACGAAGATGATTTCGGTGAAGACTTTAAACCTATTGAACAATTATTGCAAGAGTTTGAAAAAGCAAAATTGGGAGAAAAAAATATTCAACTAGATGAAGAAGAGATAGAATTTTTAATTGATTTTTTTGAAAGTAGCGGAGATAAAGAAAATGTAAAATTAGCTTTTGAAATGGGTACATCTATGTTCCCATTTAGTAGCGCTATTTTATTACGTAAAGCAGAGTGGCTTACTGAGCAAACTAAATTTGGACAGGCATTAAAAGCACTAGATGATGCAGATTTAATAGATCCGCACAATATTGAATCTTTGTTTTTAAGAGTTGATATTTTAAGTGATACGAATAAGCATGAAGAAGCAATTTTTATTTTAGAAGAAAATTTGCCAGTTTATGAAAATGAAGATAAATGTGATATACTATTGGAGATGAGCGAAATGTATGATGAGTTGGAAGATTTTGATAGGGTGTATGATTCTTTAAAACGAGTATTAGAATATTCTCCTCAGCATGAGGAGGCTATGTTGCGTATTTGTTTTTGGGCAGATATTACTAGTAATCAAGAAGATGCAATTTTACTATATCAAAAAGTTTTAGACGAA
This sequence comes from uncultured bacterium, assembly GCA_903921675.1. GTDB lineage: Bacteria > Bacteroidota > Bacteroidia > Chitinophagales > Chitinophagaceae > CAIXQW01. The sequence goes on from CAIXQW010000169.1 coordinate 1,320, forward strand.
AATCCTTTTAATACAGTAGCATGGTACAATCTTGGTGTAGCATATCAAGGATTGAAATTGTTTGAAAAATCTGTAGACGCATACACAACTTGTTTGGATTTAGATGAAAAATTCGAGTATGCTTATCGTAATTTAGGAGATGCACATATTCAGCTAAAAGAATTTGATAAGGCTATAGAAGTATTAGAAAAACATTTAAGCCTTGGCACCCCAGAAGATGTAATTTTAGAAGCCATCGCTTATTGTTGGGAAAAGAAAAAAGAGTATGCTGTAGCCAGAAATTTTTATAGACAAGCAAGCCAACTGAACCCAAAAGATGATCAAATATTTTTTAAAATAGGGGAGACTTATACCAAAGAAAATGATTGGGAAAAAGCAATGAAAAGTTATAGCGTGGCATTGCATTTAAACAAAGATAATTCTGTGTATTGCTTGGCATTAGCTAATTGCTTAATGGAATTAAATGCTATAAAAGAAGCATTAGTACTTTATTTAAATGCTGTGCGATTAAAGCCAGGCACTAAAACTACTTGGTTAGCCTTGGTACGAGGATTGTATATTGCAGAATATTATGATGAAGCAATTGCTCAATTGAATTTAGCGGAAAGTATTTGTGGTGCAAAGCCAGAATTTATTTATTACAGAAGTGCAGTATTGCTTGCAATGGGCAAAACAAAAGATGCAGTATTGTATTTAGAAGAAGCATTGACACTTGCTCCTAAAAAAGTAAGTGCACTAAATCAATTAGAAAAAGAAATCATTCATCATCCTACATTTACAGATGTAATTGCACAGTTTAAGAAAAAGAAGTAGTTAGTTTTTGATAGGTGAATTAGTTTTCATGCAATGAATATCACCTTGGAAAGTGCCATAAAAACTCGTAAATTTGTCATTATGAATTTTAACTTAACACAAATACCAGAACGCACCCAACATCCTCGTACCAATGGTTTAACAATGGTAATGGATAAAGGATTGAGTATACAAGAAGCAGATAACTTATGCAGCGCTGCTAGTCCATATATAGATATTGTAAAATTGGGTTTTGGTACAAGTATGGTTACACCTAATTTAAAAGAAAAAATAGCTGTATATCAAAAGCATAATATTCCTGTTTATTTTGGTGGAACTTTATTTGAAGCATTTATTATTCGTGGTCAGTTTCAAGATTATTTAAATTTAATAAAAGAATATAATTTAAGCGTTGTAGAAGTAAGTGATGGTAGTATTACTATTTCTAACTCTGAGAAATGTGGATATATAGAACAGCTTGCAAAAATTTGTACTGTATATAGCGAAGTTGGAAGCAAGGATGCAGCGCATATTATTCCTCCGTATAAATGGATAGAATTAATGCGCGAAGAATTAGCAGCTGGTAGTAGCTATGTAATTGCAGAAGCACGCGAAGCTGGTAACGTAGGTATTTATAGAGGCAGTGGCGAAGTACGTGAAGGATTGGTACAAGAAATATTGACACAAATTCCCGGTGAAAAAATTATTTGGGAAGCACCACAAAAGGCGCAACAAGTTTATTTTATGGAGTTGTTAGGGTGTAATGTAAACCTTGGCAATATTGCACCTAACGAAGTGCTTGCATTAGAAGCTACTCGCATTGGGTTACGTGGTGATACCTTTTATTTTTATTTAGATAA
>CAIXQW010000170.1 GCA_903921675.1 uncultured bacterium
ATTTTCAGAAACTATCTCCCGTATTTTTAAGAACGATTTTTTTGATTGGATTGCAAAGGTAGAATTATTTCTTACCTAACCAAATATATTGTAAACTATTTTGAAATTTTTATCAAAATAAATTCATTGATGTAAACAATAATTTTATAGAATAATGACTAAACCATTGTAAACACTGAAAAGTAAATGAAAATTCTTTTTGAATTGATATAGAAATAATTATTTAAATCAAAGTGGATAAGAAAGTAAGAGTTCCATTTGTCAATTATAAAGTAGTGAAAGAACAATATTACATGGATAATGGAAAAATATGTAATACTATTTATTAATACCTCAGGATAAAGCGCCGCGGTGACGATTGGTGGAACGCACGCAAGCAAAGGAGGTACGAAAAAATGAAAGTAAAATGTATTATATATCTTTTGGATCGAATGCATCTCTGAGTGCATTGCCAATAATATTAAAACACAAAACCATGATCATTATGGCAAGCCCTGGCAATATTGCTAGAAGTGGTTTATTAGTAATTAAATAATTATAGTTTTCTTTAATCATTAGGCCCCAACTTGGAGTGGGTGGCTGAATACCAACTCCTAAAAAACTTAGACCGGCTTCTATCAAAATAGCTGCAGCAAAATTACTCGCCGCCATTACAATGGTTGGGCCTATAACATTGGGCAACAAGTGTTTGAATATAATTCTGCCACTGCTATAGCCTAGGCTTTGTGCTGCTTGAATATACTCCATTTTTTTAAGACTTAAGATTTGACCCCGAATAAGTCTGGCTGTGCCTACCCACATCGTAAGACCAACTGCAATAAAAATTTGCCAAAATCCTTTACCTAGTGCAAATGTGATTGCAAAGACCAGCAATAATGTAGGAATGGCCCAAACAACACTAATCAACCATTGAATGATAGCATCTACCCGACCTCCGTAATAACCAGCCAAGGCTCCAAATAATAAACCTATACTTATACTTAATAATACCGCAATAAAACCAACAGACAAACTAACTCTTGCTCCTAGAATTAAACGACTTAACATATCTCTTCCGTTTCTATCTGTACCTAAATAATAGGTTACGTTTTTGATAGCTAATTCTTGAATATTAGTGCTATTGATATTCTTACCAATTGTAGCATATTGATATGATTCTTTAATAGTACTTTTTTCATCTAAATATCTATCGATAGAAATTGAATTTGGATAAATTTGGATATTCCGTATAGGAATATACTCTGCAGGAGATGGCTTCCCAAAAAAAATAGCAGATACCCTAGAAACAGGTAATGGCGGAATTGCTTTTTGCTTTAATAAAACTTTAATAGTGGTGCCTGCTGGCAAAGTGGCAAGTTCAAAATTACTTCTATTGGCATCTGGTGTATTATCTGGAGATAGTGGATATGCAAAAATTGTAATAATTACAACTATACTTAAACAGATAGATGCAAATAAAGCTGGTTTATTATTTTTAAATCTTTGCCAAATGCGATTATTGTTTTGCACAGATGCTAAGGTAGGTAAAAAAATTATTGCAAGAAAAATTGAAATTTTTTTATCCTCTAAAAATAATGAGGTTATTCAAATACTAAATCTGTGATATTAAATAAAAATTTGATTTCTTCTAATTTGGGGTTACTTTTTCTTGCTATGAAAAGTAAGCATAAATCAAGACTCCGCAACTAAATTATAAAAATAATTATTTTCATCTGTAAGTTAGTTATCTGAAATTATTTGGTTTTTCGACCTTTCCAATTATAGTTTTTTACTTGGCCTAAAAAACCACATACAATGACATACAGTATGTGAAAAGGTTGTAATAAGGTATGCCAAATTAATAATTTTTGCTGGCTAAAAAATATAGAGACAGGCTTTACCAACAAAAATTCGATACCAATTTTGATAGCTATCAAAACAACAAATGTAAAAAGATTGAACTTGCCAATAAATACCAACAACATCATGATAAAAAGAAATATATTGTAGATAAAAACGGCTGCCAACACTGCTGTTACGCGCTTATCTGAATAATGTTTAGCTTTGGAAGCCCAACGAATACGCTGTTGTAAAAAACTACTTAAATTAGGCATGGCAAATGTAGATACCATTGCTTCCTTTGCTTTTAAATAATAGGCGCTACGAGGATATTTTTTTTCTATTTTGTGTAGCAATAGCATGTCATCTCCACTTGCTATGCTATCTATTCCTTTAAATCCTTCTACCTCTAAAAAAACTTTTTTGCTATATGCTAAATTTGCACCATTGCAAGTACTATTAAAATGATAATACAAACTAGCTGCAGTAATGCCTTGCATGGTAATAAAATCAATTATTTGAAAGATTTTCAAAACACTTTTTTCTGGTAAATAATTTACAGGAGATGCAATTATTTTAAATTTATTTTTTTCAAAACATTGTACAAAAGATAGTATCCAATTTTTGCTTCTACAGGTATCTGCATCTGTAGTGATAATTAAATCGCCTTGGGCTTTGTAAATAGCAAGTTCTATCGCCTTTTTTTTAAAAGCCAAAGGAATAGTTTTATTTGCAATTTCATCGGCTAAATTGATTAACACAATTTGATTGCCATATGATTGTAATATGGATAGGGTATTATCTGTGCTATGATCATTAATGACAATTACCTCGAACCATGCAGAATAATTTTGCAATAAAATTCCATCAATACAATTTTTAATAACATCTTGCTCATTTCTAGCCGGAATGACAATAGAAACTTTTGTTGATGGCACATATAGGTTATTAAACTCAAATTCTTGTAAATGCTTCCATCCATTGGCATATAAAATAAACAAAGCACAATAGCTAATGGTAAGAATAATTAATATAAAAAGGAATAAACCCAAGTCTATAGAATTTGCAAGCAAAAATAAGGGTAACATGCCGATAAAGGGCAATAATATCATAAAATAGACTGACTATTCTCAATTTGTAATAAAAGCTAGTGGTAAATTTATGAGATGGTATGCTAGAATGATTAACTTTGCACATCTAAAAAAAATATTGCAATATGTCTGGTCAATTAAAAGAGGTTCGTTTACGCATTAAAAGTGTGCAAAGTACACAGCAAATTACTAAAGCTATGAAAATGGTGAGTGCTGCAAAATTACGTCGTGCACAAGATGCAATTACACAAATGCGCCCTTATGCTGAAAAATTGCAAGAAATGCTTGGCAATATTATAGGTAGTGCAGACGGCGATATAGCTGGTGCATTAAGTACAGAAAGACCAATTGAAAAAGTATTAATTATTGCCGTAAGTAGCGATAGAGGGTTATGTGGTGGTTTTAATGGTAATATTTGGAAGCAGGTTAGAAACGCAGTAGAAGAAAGATATAAAACACAAGCTGATAAAGGCAATGTGCATGTTTTACCATTAGGTAAGAAAATATATGAAGCTGTAGGCCGCGCTAACATTAAAATGATTGAAGATTTTTGGACAATTTATAGCGACTTAACTTTTGAAAATGTAAAAAAAGCTGCGGAATATGCAAGAAATGCTTTTATCAATAAAGAATATGACCGAGTAGAGATTGTTTACAATCAATTTAAGAATGCTGGTACGCAATTAATAGTAAGTGAGCAACATTTACCAATTGCAAAAACAACAAATAATTCAAAAACTGCTTCTAGCAACGATTTTATATTTGAGCCAAACCAAGAGATATTAATTACAGAATTAATGCCTAAAATATTAAATACACAATTGTATAAGGCGGTATTAGATAGCAATGCAAGTGAGCATGGTGCTAGAATGACAGCAATGGATAAGGCTACAGAAAACGCTGAAGAATTATTGAAAGGATTGAAAATTAGCTACAACCGCGCAAGACAAGCTGCTATTACTACAGAATTAACGGAGATAGTAAGTGGTGCTGCGGCATTAAACGGTTAATCATTCAATTGTGTTGCGTATTTATTACATTTACTTCTAAAATAATAAATACAAAGTGGAATATCCATCTGTTTCTTTAATCATACCATGCTATAATGAAAGTATTCGTGTAGCAAAAATGATAGATGGTATTAAAGAATTTATTGCTACTTGGCATGGCCTATTTGAAATCATTATTATAGATGATGGAAGTACAGATGATACCGTTTCTTTAATAAAAAATAATCTTCTGTATAAAAATTTATTAGCAGATCATAAAATACAATTAATACAACAAACGAATACTGGTAAAGGTGGTGCTTTGCAAAAAGGAATTACAGCTGCAACTTTAGATTTTGTTTTAACGGTAGATGCAGATATGGCCACACATCCTGTAGAAATTATGAATTGGAGATTACAAAATAAAGCAACTTTTGCGAGAGATACAATCTGTATTGCATCTAGAACATTGGCTGCTAGTAAATTGATACTTATAAGTAACAGACGAAGTTCCGGCAAATTATTTAATACAATAGTAAGAATAATAACAAACTTGCCTTTTAAAGATACGCAATGTGGTTTTAAATTATATCCTAGAGCAATTGCACAACAACTGTTTGCCAATTTGCGTACCAAAGGTTGGGCTCATGATGTAGAAATACTTTTACAAGCTAACAAGCAAAGCATTCCAGTAATAGAAATGCCTATTACCTGGAACGAAAGAGATGCTAGTAAAATAAATGTGTTGCGCGATGGAATGAAAATGCTTTGGGAAGTGATGAAGATGAGATTCTACTTCTAAAAATCCCCCTATTCTACCCTACTTATTTTTATTAAATTGGTTGGAAGATGGTCTTGCACAGGAGTACTCCCGGTATTAATTACAATATCGCCAACTGTCAATAATCCTTTTTCTTTTAAGAATGAAATTTGATCACTAATTTGATCATCGACGCTATTTTCTTCATCATAATAAAAAGCTTGTACACCCCAACTAAGACTTAATTGATTCACCAAAGTTTGCGTTTTGGTAAATACATACAATTGACTTTTGGGTCTGAAGCTACTAACCATAAAGCCTGTATAACCACTTTGTGTCATACCAATAATAGCTTTGGCTTCTACTTCTTCTGCCATTTCGCAAGCATTGTAAATTAGTGCATCGCTAAGGAAACTTGGGCTGTGTTTTTGTGGAATTAAATTGCGGTGATATACTTCTTCTTGCTTTTCTACTTCCATAATTATTTTGCTCATGGTTTCTACCACCAATGTAGGATGATTACCCACAGCAGTTTCGCCACTAAGCATTACAGCATCTGCGCCTTCTAAAACAGCATTAGCCACATCTGTAATTTCGCTACGATTTGGCTTATTGCGGTCTATCATGCTTTCCATCATTTGAGTGGCTACAATTACTGGTTTAGCACGATGGATACACATACGCACTAAATCTTTTTGAATCATTGGAATTTTTTCTACAGGCATTTCTACACCTAAATCGCCACGCGCTACCATAATGGCATCGCTAGCTAAAATAATATCGCGAATAACAGGAATAGCTTCAGGTTTTTCTATTTTAGCAATAATTTTTGCATTGCTGCCTTTGCTTTTTAATACTTCGCGCAGGTGAGTTACATCTGCTGGCTTGCGCACAAAACTTAATGCTACCCAATCAATTGGTTGTGTGATGATAAAATCAACATCTTCTAAATCTTTTTCTGTAAGTGATGGAATGCTAACGGCAGTATCAGGCAGGTTTACGCCTTTTTTGCTGCTTAATAATCCACCACAAGTTACAGTTGCATCTACATTATTATTGTGGTGAATTTGTTTGATAACAACTTCTATTTTCCCATCGTCTATCAAAATCTTTTCGCCAACTTTTACATCACTATGAAAATTAGGATAGCTAATATATAATGCTTCTTTGGTACCGATGCATTTGGTATTTGTAAATGTAATAACATCGCCTTCTACAAGTTCTATTCCATTATTCAACACTTCTCCTACGCGTAGTTTAGGTCCTTGTAAATCAGCTAGGATAGCAATATTGAATGGGTATTCTGCATTTATTTTTTGAATAATATCTATAACTTCTTTTTTTTCGGAGTGCAAGCCATGACTAAAATTGAGACGGAAAACATTGACACCTGCTTGCACTAAGGATAAAATTTTTTCGTAAGTATTGCATGCAGGGCCTATTGTGGCTATGATTTTGGTTTTTTTGTAATTCATCTTGTATGCGAAGATAAATGATATGCGGGATTGTATGTTGGATTAAATTATATTTTCTATATTAATTAAGGTTACATTTAATATTTTTCATGAAATCAAACAATGAAGTTGACGAAAATAAAAGTTACCCACATATATGTAAAACTCCTTTTTTTTGAACGAAATCTTGCCCTTACTTTAGCGAAAAATCAAGTAAGCAATGATTGTAGAAGAATTAATGATGCAAGTAGAGGCTTTAGTCTTTGCTAGTGAAAAGGCTATTACGCCTATTGAAATTACCAGTATTTTGGCAGAGTTGGATCCTATCGCCGAAATAAATATTGATAGCATCAATAGCTGCATCCATTCTATCAAAGAAAAATATGATAGCGAATATTACCCATTTACAGTAAAAGAAATTGGCGGAGGTATACAATTTTTAACTAAAAAAGAATATCACCCTACCATAGCCAAATTAAATGGCGATAAATTCCTGAAACGCCTTAGTAATGCGGCTTTAGAAACATTGGCAATCATTGCCTACAAGCAGCCTATTACGAAACCGGATGTAGAATATATACGTGGTGTAAACTGCGACTATAGCGTACAAAAATTATTAGAAAAAGAATTGATTGTAATAACTGGTAGAAACGAAGATGCTGTAGGTAAGCCATTATTATATTGCACTTCTAAAAATTTTATGGATTACCTAGGCATTAATAGCATGGATGATTTGCCAAGATTGAAAGAAGTAATTGGCGAGGATATAGTAATACCAACAAATGCAGAAGAAGCTATTCCAGAAAATGATAATACCGTAATGGTAGTAAGCCAAGACGGAGAATTGCAAGAAGTGGAGGCAATGCAAACAACTACTGATGCATTGCCAAATGTGCATGAATTGGAAGAAAAAAATGATGAAACTGTTGAAGAAGTAATTCCAGAAACAGAAGATAGACATGAAGAAGTACCAGAATATGAAAGTGAAGTACCAATTTTAGAAGACACTACAGAGGAAATGCTTGAAACGCCAGATGATGCAATGGATACCGAAGATGAGAAAGAAAATACTAGCAATTCGGAGGATGAAGGCAATAAATCTGAAAGTAAAAACAATATTTTAAAAAAGAATAAAAAGAACAAAAAAGGTAAAAGATAGCTAATAACAAATCCTTTTTCGAATAAATAATTTGAAAAAAGCCTATTTTACTCTTATATTTGATTGGTAGAAATAAAATACAAATGATTAATAGAAAAAAATACATACTTGGTTTAGGCTTATTATTTACGATACTGATTGCATTAAATAGTTGCAACAAAACAATTAGTTCGGACAGCCCATTGGCTAAAGTAGTTGCACCGCAAGTATTAGTACCAACCAATAATGGCACTTTGTATGCATTAGATGCAAAAACTGGAATAAAAAATTGGGAATATAAATTGATCAATGCTAGCGCTAAAGTAAATACTACACCACTTGTAGCATTTGATTCAGTGGCTTTTTTTACAGATGATGAAGGAACAGGTAACTACTACGCAGTAAATATTAAAACTGGTAAAGAGTTATTTCGCAAAATATTTAAATCTAATTCTGCAATTAAAAATAATCTGGCATTTTACTCTAATCGAGTTTATGTAACTACTTCCGATGGATCTAATGCTGATAGTATTTTACAATTAGATGATAAAGGGGTTGTCATTTGGAGAAATTATTGCCATACATCTGCAAATCGACATTTTTCAGCAGCGCCATCTTTTGGCAATAACAAAATGTACATACCAAATGAAAATGGAACACTTGAATGCTACGATTTAAGTTTGCCAAATTTTTCAGCACCAATATGGACATATAATGCTACAACTACTATTCCAACAAATCCTGTAGTAACAGATTCTTTTACTTATCTCACAAATGCTTCAAAAGAAGTACATAAAATTAATAACTTCTCGCATAACATGGTGTGGAAATATACCACAGGTAACAATATTGTAAGTAGTCCAGTGCTATATGGCGATATGGTGGTAGTAGGTTCCGAAGATTTTAAAGTATACTGCATAGATAACATAAGCGGCAAAACAACTTCTCGTTGGATTTATGCTACATTAGATAGAGTTAAAAGCAGTGCTTGTTTTAATAAAGAATCGGAGAACCTAATTATAGGTAGCAACGATTTTAATTTGTATGCCATCAACCATGTAAATGGGCAATTGCGTTGGAAATTTCCTACAAGTAGCATTATCAATACTAGCCCTGTAGATTATAACGGCAATGTAGTTTTTAGCTGTATGGATAAATATTGCTATTGCGTAAATGCAAGTACTGGTAAACTGGTATGGAAATATAACATCAATAGCGTTGCAGATGCAAGCCCAATGGTGTGTACCATTGCAGGAACAAATTATTATCCTGCAGAATGTTTTAATTCTATATATTAATTACTAGCAATAAATTTTTTTTCAAAAGGTTTGCGAGTAAATTTGCAAACCTTTTTTCTTTTTAAAATATTACAAAAAATGTCAAATTCAAATACCTTATATATCACCAACTCTCTTACCAAAACCAAAGAATTATTTACACCAATTACACCAGGCTATGTAGGCTTGTATGTGTGTGGACCTACTGTTAGTGGAGAAAGCCATTTAGGGCATGCACGCCCTTATATTACCTACGATGTAGTAAATAGATATTTGCAGCATTTAGGCTACAAAGTACGCTATGTTCGGAATATTACAGATGCCGGCCACTTTGAAGAAGAAGGCAGAGAAGCAGAAGATAAAATGGCAAAAAAATCTGCTTTAGAAAAACTAGAACCTATGGAATTGGCTACAAAATATTCGCGCCGTTTTCATTGGGGTATGAAACTTTTTAATTGCCTTGAACCTACGATTGAACCTACTGCAACTGGACATATTGTAGAGCAAATAGAAATGATAAAAGATATCATGGCTAAAGGATTTGCTTACGAAAAAAATGGTTCTGTATATTTTAATGTAAAAAAATATGCAGAAAATTATGCTTATGGAGAGTTGAGTGGTAGAGGCTTAGATAACCTTTTAGAAAACACTCGCAACCTAGATGGACAAAGCGAAAAAGAAGATGCAGTAGATTTTGCATTATGGAAAGCAGCGCCACCAGAGCATATACAACGCTGGGCTAGTCCTTGGGGAGAAGGTTTCCCTGGTTGGCATATTGAGTGCTCTGCTATGGCTTGCAAATATTTAGGGGCAGAGTTTGACATTCATGCCGGAGGAATGGATTTATTATTTCCGCATCACGAAAGCGAAATTGCGCAAAGCACTGTAGTAAACGGTAAGGCTCCTGTACGCTATTGGATGCATAATAATATGATAACCATTGATGGAAAAAAAATGGGAAAGAGCTACAATAACGTAATAACACTTACCGATTTATTTGCAGGTACCCACCCAATTTTGCAGCAAGCTTATCACCCAATGGTGGTGCGTTTTTACATTTTACAAACGCATTATCGCAGCACATTAGACTTTGGAAACGAGGCTTTGCAAGCTAGCGAAAAAGGATTACGAAAATTAATTGGTGCTAATGAGTTGCTGAAAAAATTAACCTTTACAGAAAATATTTCTACAAAAAATGCAGAACTAGATGCAAAGGTGCAGAAGTTGGTGAGTGAGTTTGCAGAGTTTATGAATGATGATTTTAGCACTGCAAAAGTACTTGCTAATATGTTTGAACTAGCCACCATCATTAATAGTTTAAAAGATGGAATAATTAAAGCTGATGAATTGAGTAGTACTACATTTAGTTTATTACAAACGCAATTTCCAATTTATTTTGAGAATATATTAGGACTGCAAAGCATGGAAGACAATGCTGATAATAGTAAGTTAGATGGTGTATTACAGTTGCTTATTGCGATTAGAGCAGAAGCAAAAATAAAAAAAGATTTTGCAACTAGCGATAAAGTGCGCAATGAATTATTAGCTGTGGGCATACAATTGAAAGACGAAAAAGATGGTAAAGTAAGTTATAGCTTTGATTAGGCAACAATGAAAGTGCAAATAGAAAATAGTTGGCAAGCCGCTTTGCAAACTGAATTTGAAAAAGATTATTTTAAAAATATTACCTCTTTTTTAAAAACAGAAAAAGCAAATGGTAAAATAATTTATCCTATTGGTACAAATATTTTTAATGCCTTTAATACAACTCCATTTGATCAAGTAAAAGTAGTAATACTTGGGCAAGACCCTTACCATAGCGAAGGGCAAGCGCATGGTTTAAGTTTTAGTGTACAAAAGGGGGTGGCTATTCCACCAAGCCTGCAAAATATTTATAAAGAATTGCATACAGATGTTGGCTTTACAATACCGCAACATGGATGCTTACAAGCTTGGGCAGAGCAAGGTGTGTTATTGCTAAATGCATCATTGTCTGTAGAAAAAGGAATGCCAATGAGTCATGCAAAAATTGGTTGGCATACATTTACAGATGCTGTAATAAAAAAAATAAGCGAAGAAAAAACCGGAGTAATTTTTTTATTATGGGGCAAATTTGCACAAGAAAAAAAATCATTGATTGATACTCAAAAACATGCAATATTAATGGCTCCACATCCATCGCCATTTAGCGTGCATACTGGTTTTTGGGGATGCAAACATTTTAGTAAAGTAAATGAGATTTTACAATCGCAACATAAAGAAATTATTAATTGGCAGATAGTATGATAATGAAAAAAATATATGCTCGCGTTTTTGCTTTGTATGCAATTTTGGTTTTCATCATCACCATGATACCAACTTTGCTATGGTTATATGCATGTAAACTATTTTGCAGTGATAACAAATTTTCTATTTATCTACAAAGCACATTTCAAGTGTGGATGGGCATTTTTATGCCAATGATTGGCTGCCCTGTAAAACATGTTGGTAGGCAATATTTTGAAAAAGGAAAACAATATATAGTGGTTATCAATCACAGCTCCTTATTAGATATTCCGGTATCTAGCCCAGGTATACCAGATGCTAATAAAACCTTAGGTAAAATTAGTTTTGCAAAAACTCCATTATTTGGTTTTATATATCAAGCAGGCAGTATTTTGATAGATAGAAGTAGTGCTAAAAGTAGAGCAGATAGTTATCAAAAAATGTTAGATTGCTTGCATAGTGGTTTGCATTTATGTTTATATCCAGAAGGTACACGCAATAAAAGCAAGGAGCCTTTGCAAAAATTTCATGACGGTGCATTTAAAGTGGCAATTGGTGCACAAGTGCCTATCATTCCTGCAATTATTACAGGTACTAAAGAGTCGATGCCAGCCAATGAAACATTTTATTTATTGCCGCACAATATTACCTTTGAATTTTTAGCGCCAGTTTCTACTATTGGATTAACGGAAAAAGATGTACAATCATTAAAGCAAAAAGTTTGGGATATAATGTTTGAAAAGTTGAATAGCTAAATCTGCTATCTATTTAGCATCTCCCATAAACACATATTGTAAAATATTGCATCCCATTTGCAAGGCTTGTTTGCGTTTTTCTTCGGGGTCTTTATGCACTTCAGGATCTTCCCAACCATCGCCAAGGTCTGTTTCTACGCTATAGAAGCAAACTAATCTGCCCTGACAAATTAAACCAAATCCTTTAGGGGCTGAGTTGTCGTGCTCATGAATTTTAGGTAAGCCATTTGCAAAACTAAATTTTTGATGATAAATAGGGTGATTAAATGGCAGCTCTACAAAATCTAATTCAGGGAAAACTTTTTTCATAGCAGGTCGCACAAATTTATCCATGCCATAATTATCATCTATATGCAAAAAACCACCTGCAGATAAATAGGTTCTTAAATTAGCAGCTTCTGCCTCATTAAACATTACTCTGCCATGCCCTGTCATGTGGAAAAATGGATAATTGAATATTTCTGCACTACCTACTTCTATACGAGCCTCTGCAGCTTCAAAGTTGGTACCTAAATTTTGATTACTAAATTTTGCTAAATTTTTTAAACTTGTAGGATTAGCGTACCAATCTCCACCACCTCCATATACTAATAATCCCATTTTTATTTTTTGAGAAAACACATCTGCAGTAGGCAAAAAAATTGCCAACATGCAAAGGATGATGATTAATTTATTTTTTTTCATTTACTTTCTATTTGATTCAAAATTGTAACAGCAACCAAACCAGCAGTTTCTGTGCGCAATCTATTATTACCTAAACTCACTGGTTTACAATCTTGTTGCAAACACAAACTTACTTCTTCTTTTGTAAAGTCTCCCTCCGGCCCAATTAATATTAACGAAGATTTATTTGGTGCAGCTATTTGCAATAATGTTTGCTTTTCATCTTCTATACAATGCGCTATGAATTTTTGATTGCTTTTTTCTTCTACCAATAATTTTTCTAAGGTATTAATATCATGCAAAAAAGGTAAATGATACTGCTTACTTTGGCACATTGCCGAAACTAAAATATGTTTCAGTCTTTCTTTTTTAGGATACAATTGTTCTGTGCGCTTAGTGTGCAATGGGTAAATATTTGCAACGCCAATTTCTGTAATTTTTTCAAGCAACCACTCTATGCGATTTGTGTTTTTTGTAAATGCAATTGCTAAACTAATTTCAGGTGTAGGCTTAGGCACCTCCTCCAGCTCAGATATGGTTACTACACAATCTTTTTTACTAATACTTGCAATTGTTGCTTTGCATTTTATACCTAATCCATTTGTCAATAAAAATGATTCTCCAATTTGCATACGCAATACTTGCACAATATGGCGCATGTTTTCTGCAGATAGGCTCATCTGCATTGGTGTAATATTTTCTTCGTAAAATAGTTGCATATTATTTTTATTGATTACCCATCCAAAGCGCTCCACCAATGCTATTTCTACTAGCACCTGTTACACTTGCTAATACATTTTCTTCTTCGCGCCAACGCAACACTGCTATAAGCGCCATTGCCAATGCTTCTTTGTATTCTATCACTTTATTATCTGGAATAATTACTTTTATATTATAGCTATTCAAATATTCTTGCAATCTTTCTATTAAAAAAGAATTGTATGCACCACCACCAGTCACCATCATTTGCATTGCTGTGTTTGCAAAATTTAATAAGGCGCATTGCTTTGCTACTTGCATGGCAATATGCTCTGTCATTGTGCAAAGTTTATCTTGTACAGATGCATTTACATTTTGTAAAATTGGTAAAATAATTTCTGTACCTATTTCGTTAGCCAAAGATTTTGGAAAAGATTGATTGTAATAATCCAAAGCATTTAATTGCGTCAAAACATCAGGTAAAATATTTCCATTTCTTGCTTCATTTCCATTCTCATCAAAATGCATATTTAGTTCCAATGCTAATTCATTCAATACTCTATTGGCGGGGCAAATATCAAAGGCAATTATATTATTATTATTTCTAGCGCTTATATTACAAATGCCCCCAATATTTAAAAATAATCCTGCATCCGCAAATAATAGTTTTTCTGCAATTGGTACAATTGGTGCACCGTGACCACCTAGTGCCATATCCATTGCACGCAAATCGCTAACTACATTAATACCAGTAGCTGCTGCCAAAGCTGCACCGCATCCAATTTGTACAGTAGTTTTATTTTCTGGAAAATGAAAAGCGGTATGCCCATGGCTACCAATAATATGCACCTTGTGGTGTAAATTGTATTTTTCTATAAATGCATTTACTTGTTGTCCCATCCATGCACCAAATGCTGTGTGTGTTTGCATGAATGTTGGTACCTCTTGCTTGGTAATAGTTGCTAATTTATTTTTCCATTCTTCCGAAAATGGAATGCACGCTGCAAACTCAATACTATACTCCCATTTCCCACCAGTTTCTTCTATATTACAAAAAGCTATATCTAAACCATCCATACTGCTGCCACTCATCAGCCCTATTACATTATATACCATTTTGTAAAATTACTAAAAAAATTCTTGTGCTCAATTGGTAAATTTATCAGCTTTGTCCATAATATATTTTATCAATCAAAAATTAGTCTTTTATGATTGGTACAATTTAATTCTATCAATCACAAAACTATTATTTCTTCATAAATTTACCCATAATCCCCTTTATATTTGTAAACTAAACAAAACTGCTTTTCATGGTACATCATTTAACCAAACACTACAGCCTAATTTGCGAATACGTCAACGAATTGCGAGATGTAAATGTGCAAAACGATAGGATGCGTTTTAGAAAAAATATGCATAGAATTGGGCAATTGATGGGCTACGAAATAAGCAAACATTTAGCGCATCAAAAAACAGAAATTTTTACGCCATTAGGCATTTATAAAGCTAAAACTATAGCTACACAACCAGTATTATGTACAATTTTAAGAGCAGGCGTACCTTTATTCGAAGGCTTGTTAGATGTGTTTGATAAGGCTGATTGTAGTTTTGTAGCTGCTTATCGCAAGCATGCGAAAGACGATAGTTTTACCATTAATCAAGAATATGTAACCTGCCCAGAATTAGAAAATAGAACTCTAATACTTGCAGACCCAATGCTAGCCACTGGTGCTAGCCTTGTAGCAGCATTGAAAGAGTTAAAAACTTATGGTAAACCTAGCAGCGTGCATATCGTTTGTGCAATTGCAAGTCAGTTGGGTGTAGAGTTAGTACAAAGAGAATTTCCTGATGTGCAAATATGGTTAGCGGATATAGATAATGAATTAACAGCCAAAGGATATATTGTGCCAGGCTTAGGCGATGCAGGAGATTTAAGCTATGGCAGTAAAATGCAATTTTAATGATTTTACTACTAACGAATTAGAAAAAAGAATCGTCTTTATAAAAAGAAAATGTAAAAATTATTTTGTTAAACAATAAAAAGTAGTAATTTTAAGCATTGGTAATTTTTTTAACCATCAATAGATATTAATATGAAAAAAATATTATTCGGATTATTAGCAAGTATGGCATTAAGTGTGCAAGCACAAGATGTGCATTTTACTCAGTATTTTACAAGCCCAATGACTTTAAACCCAGCTACAACAGGATTGGTTAGTTGTGATTGGCGCGCAGCTGCCAACTATCGCTCTCAGTGGGGTGCAGTAAATAATAAGCCTTATACAACAGTAAGTGCTAGTTATGATATGGCTTTATTGAAAGGCAAATTGAACGGAGATGCTTTGGGTGTAGGCGTATTGGCTATGTATGATAAAAGCGGTACTGGTCAATTAACAAATACTACTTTAGGTTTAAGCATGGCTTACCATCACTCATTTGGCGATGCTGAAGATAGGCCAACAGTACTTAGCGTAGGTGCACAAGGATATTTAGTAAACAAAAGTATCAACTTTGCGAATCTTAATTTTGGTGATGAATACGATCCAATTACAGGAAAACCAGTATTACCTACGAAAGAGTCATTTAATAATAGAGATTTGGGCTATGCTGATTTCAACTCAGGCATTATGCTTACAGGATATGCAAATGAGCGTAGTACTTATTATGTAGGTGGTTCTTTCTACCATATTACAAGACCAGTAGAATCTTTTTTATTGGTTAATAATGCTCCCAAAATAAATCAACGTTTAAGTCTTTCTGCAGGTGGTAATATTCAAATGAATGATAATTTATTATTATTAGCTAGTGCGTTGTTTCAAAAACAAGGCCCAGCTACAGAATTATTATTAGGTGGTGCAGTTGGTTTTATTATGAATCCAATGCATGATGAGTATAGTGCTAACTCTGTATTATTCTTAGGTACTTGGTATCGTTTGCAAGATGCAATTTGCCCTTACGTAGGATTTGAGTGGGGTAAAAGCAAATTAGCTTTTTCTTATGATGTAAATGTAAGTAGCTTTGCAGCTGCTACCAAAGGGCAAGGTGCTATGGAAATTAGCTATGTGTACAATGGTTGTATTGTAAAAAACGAAACTAGAAAATACAATTTTGCTTGTCCTAGATTCTAGTAACAGATAATAATATTTAAAAAAGGCGAGATTTTTTCTTGCCTTTTTTTATTAATTTTTTTTCACAAATTTTTAGTACACACTGTTAATGAATACATTACATTTGCTTACCAACATTACACCTTCATAAAATTGTCGTTTTCATTATCATATCCATATTGGTACGTTTTATTATGTATGCTAGCAGGCTGGCTATTTGCTTTTGTTTTATATCAAAAAAATAAAACATTCTCTAAATTACTAACTTGGATACTTGGTGCACTTCGGTTTTTAACAGGATTTATTGCCGCATTTTTATTATTAAATCCAGTTCTAAAATGGATGCACAATTCTACCGAAAAACCAATTATTGTGGTAATGCAAGATAATAGTGCTAGCCAACAAAACGCATTTAGAAAAATAAATAAAACACAATTTGAGTCGACTTTGGACGAACAAATTAAATTGCTGGAACAAACTTACACAGTAAAAAAATATAGTTATGGCAATGTATTAAGCGATAGCGTTGCACTTAATTACAAAGACGAAAGCACCAATATTGCAGAGGCATTAGAACAAATACATAGTACTTACGAAAATGAAAATTTAGGTGCTATTATTTTAACTGGTGATGGTATATATAACAAAGGGGCTAATCCTGCTATGCTTGGGTTACCAATTAAAGCAAGTATTTATGCTATTGGTCTTGGCGATACTACATTACAAAAGGATGCAATTCTCATACGTACTTATAGCAATAAAGTAGTGTACTTAGGTGATAAATTTGCTGTAAAGCTAGATGCCTTAGCACTTGGCTGCAATGGCACAAGTGCTACCATTAGTGTCAAAAATAAAAATACAGGTACAGTAGTGGGCACACAATCTGTAACATTTAATGGCGCAAGAAGCAGCAAAACTGCAGAAATTATATTAGAAGCTAAATCAAAAGGTATTCAACAATATACCGCAAGTATTAGTACTGTAAATGGAGAAGAAAATACTATCAATAACTCGCAAGATTTTTATGTAGAAGTAATAGATAGTAAAGAAAAAATATTAATTGTGTGCAATAGTCCACATCCTGATGTGTATGCTATGCAAGATGCATTAAAGCAAAATAAAAATAGTGATGTTACCATTTCCACCATCGAAAAGTTTAACGGTAAAGCCAGTGATTATAATTTGATTGTGATGCACAATTTACCAAGTACTACTTATAACTGTGCTACATTATTAAGTCAAGCTAAAGCTGCAGGTACGGGCATGCTATATATAGTTGGTGCCCAAACTGCATTGCCTTTGCTAAATGCCAATCAGAATGTATTAAATATTAAAGCAAGTGTAGGTGGTGTTACAGATGCTGGAGGCGTTGTAGATAAAAAGTTTAATTTCTTTACGGTAAATACTGCAAATGCAAATTTAATTGCAACTCTTCCTCCTCTCTCCTCTCCATTTGGCAACTATTCTGCTGGCCCAAATACGCAAGTATTATTCAATCAAAAAATAGGAAGTGTAAGTACACAAAACCCTTTATGGATATTGCAGCAAAATGGCAATCAAAGAAGTGGTGTGATAGCTGGAGAAGGTTTTTGGCGATGGAGATTATATGACTATGTTCAACACAAAAACCATAATAATGTAGATGAGTTTCTTCAAAAAACTGTACAATACTTAGTAGTAAAACAAGACAAACGACAGTTTAGAACACATATCTCTAAAACTATAAATTCAATCAATGAAAGCATTAGTTTTGATGCAGAATTGTATAACGATAATTACGAATTAATTACGCCAAATGATGTAGCCTTGACCATTGCTGATAATAAAGGTAATCGCTACCCATTTACCATGAATAAGCAAGAAAAAAATTACAGCATCAATATCGGCACTCTACCTGCTGGCGACTACAATTATGAAGCACACACTAGCTATAATGGAAAGAACTTTAATGAAACTGGTAGCTTTAAAGTAATAATTATAGATATTGAAACTATTAATACTACTGCAGATTTTAATGTTTTATACCAATTAGCAAATAATAATGCTGGTAAATTTCTGTATCACAACCAAGTAAGCGAGTTAAATAATTTGATTAAGAATAATAGCAATGTAAAAAATGTAATAAAAACACAATTAGATAATGAACCATTGATCAATTGGAAATGGTTATTTGGACTAATGATAGCATTGCTTAGCATAGAATGGTTTGTGCGCAAAAGAAATGGAGGATATTAGACGTAAGTAATAAGTAGCAAGATATTAGACTATAGAGAAATAATAAATCAATTTGCTTTTTTTAAAGTTCTTTAAATTTGTATCTAAAGCAAGATAATTAATACTCAAATCTTGATACTAGTTAAATAAATCTTGATACTTGATACTCAAATCTTGCTACTTTCTTCTACCTTTATCAAAATTTACAAATCATGACCAACCTACCATTTTTAATTCCTATTATTTTAATAGTAGTTTTAGTACTTAGTTTTTTAGTTACGGTGCAGCAAGGCAATATTGCAGTTACTACCATTTTTGGTAAATACAGACGCATTATGACTCCTGGATTGAATTTTAGAATTCCTTTTATAGAGAGAGTATTCAAAGTAATTTCTATCCAAAACAGAAGCATAGAGTTACAGTTTCAGGCTATTACCTTAGATCAAGCAAATGTGCATTTTAAAGCGATGGTGCTCTATAGTGTTTTGAACCGCGAAGAAGAAACCATCAAAAATGTTGCATTTAAATTTATGGATGAAAGAAATTTTATGCAAGCATTAGTGCGTAGTATAGAAGGAAGTGTGCGTGCATTTGTGGCCACACAAAAACAATCCGAAATTTTAAGTTTGCGTAATGAAATCATCAATCATGTAAAAGAACAGTTGGATGCACAATTAGAAACTTGGGGTTATCATTTACAAGATTTGCAAATCAACGATATAAGTTTTGACGAAGAAATTATAAAATCCATGGCTAAAGTAGTGGCTAGTAGCAATTTAAAAGCTGCTGCCGAAAACGAAGGTCAGGCTTTATTAATTACAAAAACAAAAGCTGCAGAAGCAGAAGGTAATGCCATAAAAATTAGTGCAGAAGCAGAGAAGCAAGCTGCGCAATTGCGTGGTCAGGGTGTGGCGTTATTCCGCGAAGAAGTGGCTAAGGGTATGGCGCAAGCGGCCAAAGAAATGGAAGATGCTAATTTAGATGCAACATTTATACTATTTAGTATGTGGACAGAAAGCATTAAGCATTTTGCAGAAAACGGAAAAGGCAATACCATATTTTTGGATGGCAGCACCGATAATATGCAACGCACTATACAACAATTGATGAGTGTAACGAAGGAATCAAAAATTACAAAATAAAATTAGAGAGTAAGCGTAATCACGGGTATAAACCCCAAAGCAAAGCTTTGGAAACAAACATAGGAATCGGGGCAGAGTCCCTAGGTATTAAACCCTCCGATAGCTCGTTCCTCGCGTTGATTTTTGTAAAAAATCAAATAAAGAGAATTAAAGATTACCGTAGTCAATTTAAACCTTCATATAAAAATATTTTTATGACAAGCAAAGCCACTACTATAAACGATTATATAGCAGAATTGCCAGAAGATAGAAAAGAGGCAATGACCAAGCTTCGCAAAATCTGTAAAAAACAATTGAAAGGCACAGAGGAATGCATGAGTTATGGAATGATTGGGTATGTAGTGCCGTTTAAAAAATATCCAGAAGGTTATCATTGCACACCAGAGCTTCCTTTGCCATTTGTAAATATTGCCTCGCAAAAAAACTTTATAGCAGTTTACCACATGGGTGTGTATGCTAATAGCAAAATCATGGAATGGTTTACTACAGAATATCCTAAGCATTGCAAAAGCAAATTGGATATGGGTAAAAGTTGCATCCGCTTTAAAAAAGTAGACGATATTCCTTATGCTTTGCTAGAAGAATTGATGGGTAAAATGAGTGTGGAGGTATGGATAAGTACTTATCAAAAATTGTATAAGAAAAAGTAATGGTATCAAAAAAGCCGCTAACTTTCGTTAGCGGCTTTTTTTTAGAGGTCCCGACCAG
>CAIXQW010000171.1 GCA_903921675.1 uncultured bacterium
ATCTTTATTTTGAATATTTGTTATAATTCGATGATAGATTTCTCCATCAGGAAAATATTTAGTTTCCAATTGACCATCTACTAATGCTGCAGTAATTGGGAGCAATTTCGATTTTAAAGTAGTATATGTTTGGGTAGAAAAAAGAATCATATTATTTTCATTAAACAGCAAATCTATTGCTTAAAAATCACTTCGCAAACTTTGTAATTTTCTCCTTTTAATAAAGGAAAAACGAAAAAGCAACTCACTAAAAAAGCAATCTTTTTTTGTTCAAATTCTATTTGAAATTTACAAATCATTTACATAACAATTTTATATACATAAACACTTATCCACATCTTATTAAAATCCTTATCAATAAAGGGTTTCATAGCATATTAGAATTGCTATTTTTCTTGTTTTTTGAGCGATAAAAATCTACCTTTGGCACACTTATAATTTAATCAAAAACAAGAACATTTTTAATAGACAAAAAACAAATGAGCAACGAAGAAAGAAAGACCGGAACTGGTGGCTACGAAGCCGATAGTATACAAGTATTAGAAGGTTTAGAAGCGGTACGTAAAAGACCCGCAATGTATATTGGTGACATTGGGGTGAAAGGTTTGCATCACTTAGTATACGAAGTTGTAGATAATAGTATTGATGAAGCATTAGCAGGTTATTGTAAAAACATTACAGTAAACATCAACGAAGATAATAGCATCACTGTGCAAGATGATGGTAGAGGCATCCCTACAAGCATGCACACCAAAGAAAACAGAAGTGCATTAGAAGTAGTAATGACTGTATTGCATGCTGGTGGAAAATTTGATAAAGATTCTTATAAAGTATCTGGAGGTTTGCATGGTGTTGGTGTAAGTTGCGTTAACGCATTAAGTACAATGCTACACGTAACTGTGCAACGCGAAGGCAAAATATTTGAACAAGAATACAGCAAAGGTGTTCCTAAATATTCTGTAAGAGAAATTGGTACTAGCGACCAAACAGGAACTCGAGTGCACTTTATGCCAGATAATACAATTTTTATTGTACACGAATACAATCGCGAAATATTAGCAGGCAGATTGCGTGAGTTGTGCTATTTAAATAAAGGCATTAGAATTCATTTGATTGATAACAGAGAGAAAGATGAAAATGGAGAAAGTGTAAGAGAAGAATTTTATAGCGAAGGTGGTATTGTAGATTTTATACAATTGCTAGATGATAGCGCAAAGCGTGTTTCATTAATACCTAAACCAATCTATGCAGAGGGTTACGATAAAGAAGCCAACGTAGCGGTAGAATTGGCTATGTTGTACAACAACTCTTATAGCGAGCATGTATTTAGTTATGTAAATAACATCAATACCATAGAAGGTGGAACGCATGTGGCTGGTTTCCGTAGAGCTATTACGCGTGTATTTAAAAGCTATGGCGATAAAAATAAATTGTTTGAAAAAGCCAAAGTAGAAATTACTGGTGATGATTTTAGAGAAGGATTAAGTGCTGTAATAAGTGTAAAAGTGCCTGAGCCACAATTTGAAGGACAAACAAAAACTAAACTTGGTAATAATGAAGTAATGGGTATTGTAGATACATCTGTATCTAGAATATTAGAAGCGTATTTGGAAGAAAATCCAAAAGATGCAAAAACAATTATTGACAAAGTAATACTTGCTGCACAAGCTAGACATGCCGCTAAAAAAGCACGCGAGTTAGTACAACGCAAAAATGTAATGACAGGAAGTGGTTTGCCAGGAAAATTGGCAGACTGTAGTGATAAAGACCCCTCTGTTTGCGAGCTTTACTTAGTCGAAGGAGATTCAGCGGGTGGTACTGCTAAGCAAGGAAGAAACAGGAAGTTTCAAGCGATATTGCCATTGCGTGGTAAAATATTGAATGTAGAAAAAGCAATGGAGCATAAGGTGTTCGAAAACGAAGAGATTCGTAATATGTACACTGCGCTTGGCGTAACTGTTGGTACCGAAGAAGATAGCAAAGCATTAAATACAAAAAAATTACGCTACCATAAACTAATCATCATGACCGATGCCGATGTGGATGGTTCGCATATCACTACATTAATTCTTACTTTGCTTTATCGCAATATGAAAGAATTAGTAGAGCAAGGATATGTATACATTGCACAACCACCTTTGTATCAAGTTAAAAAAGGTAAAGAAGGTGTATATGCTTGGAACGATGAAGAGCGCAAAGAAATTAGTTTGCGTTTAGGTGGTGGCAAAGAAGATAGTGTGCATGTACAACGCTATAAAGGTTTGGGAGAAATGAATGCAGAGCAATTATGGGAAACAACCATGAATCCTGAAACGCGTACTTTAAAAAGAGTAACTATAGAAAGTGCTGCAGAAGCAGACAGAGTATTTAGTA
>CAIXQW010000172.1 GCA_903921675.1 uncultured bacterium
GCAAATGGGGTAGGGATTTTGTTTGAATACACTCCAGGTGCTGTAACAGCAAATAAATTATTTGATTTTGTTAATACTACAGGCGGTAACCCTCAGGGCAAAATGGTATTAATTGGAAATAAATTATATGGAGTAACAAATGCTGGCGGAGTAAATGGTTTTGGAGCAGTATTTGAATTTGATATAACTACGAATACATATACAAAAAAAGCTGATTTTTCATTAACTATTGGAACTCAACCTTATGGGCCTATGTTTTTAGCTGCCAATAATAAATTTTATGGTTTTACAAATTTTGGTGGAACTAATAATTTTGGAACATTATATGAATTTAATTATTTGACAAGTACCCTTACAAAAAAAATAGATTGTAGCGCAACATTGGGAGGGAAATCATATAATAGCCTTGTTCAATTTACAAATGGGAAATTATATGGAACACTTAATAATGGTAGTTTTAGTGATGGAGGAACTTTAATAAGTTTTGACACAAGTTCTAATGCAGCTGTAAAACTGATTGATTTTCAGTCAGCAATAAATGGTGCAAACCCACAATCATCTCTAACGAAAACAACAAGTGGCAGAATATTTGGGCTTACGAAAAATGGAGGTGTAAATGGTGCAGGTACTTTATTTGAATATTTTCCAACTTCTAATACCATTACTAAACTTATAGATTTTAGCAGTTCAAATGGCAAAAATCCAATTGGAGCGATGATTGAAGCACCAAACGGAAAACTATATGGCACCACTGATAAAGGTGGCACTTCTGATTTAGGAACTATTTTCGAATTTAATCCGACTGGTAATGTTTTTACAAAAAAAATTGACAATACATCCAATACTCCAGAATTGAATAGCTTTGTTTATTCGACAGGTTCTAAATTGTTAACTATTTCCGCTTCTGCTACTTATACTGTAAATTTACAGCAGAATGGTGCAATAGTAGAGTATGACTATAATACTAATGCTTTAACAACTAAGTATATTTTTCTTGGAAATAATGGAATGGAACCGCAGAGTACATTATTTAAAGCAAACAATGGGAAATTTTATGGTGTAACACGCGGGGGAGGAGATAGTTCAGTTGGTGTTATTTATGAATATGACCATATTTCTGACGTATATACAAAAAAAATAGACTTATCTCAAACTATTGGAAAAATTGGTTATGCTGCTTTGGTTGAAGGAAATACAAATACTTTATTAGGAGTAACTTCGCAAGGAGGATTAAATAATTCAGGTGAGCCAAGTCATAGAGATGGTGTAATATTTGAATATGATTTTACAGCAAATACTTATTCTGTAAAATATAATTTTAGTGCGGCAAATGGATTTGCTCCTAAAGGACCGCTTTTTAAAGCTTCCGATGGAAAATACTATGGATTAACTACATTAGGTGGTGCTAATGGAAAGGGTGTAATTTATCAATACAATTTGGCAACCAATACATGTATAAAAAAATTCGATTTAGTTGCGGGTTCTGGTGCAAGCCCTGTTTTTTCAGGCTTTATCGAAGCTGCTGTTGGAGCTTGTACAAATCCTACTCAGCCTACCATTGCATCTTCTGCAAATATTGTTTGTCCAAGTACAACACTTACACTTACAGCATCCGGTACTTTAAATGATGCTACACAATGGTCATGGTATACAGGTAGCTGTGGTGGTACTCTTGTAGGTACAGGGACAACTTATACAGTGGCACCTACTGTTACAACTACTTACTATGTAAAAGGTACGGGAGGCTGCACTTCGGGTGCTTCTTGCGGAACAATTACTATTACGGTAAAACCCAAAGCTACTAGCACACTTTCTATTACTTCATGCAATCCTTACACATGGACAAATGGTGTAACTTACTCAGTAAGTGGCACCTATACACAAACAATTACTGGAGGCGGATCAAATGGGTGTGACAGTATTGCAACATTAGTTTATGTAAAAAAAAATGCCACAAGTAGCGTTACAAATATAAATTCTTGTGTGCCTTATACTTGGACTAATGGAACAACGTATTCCGTAACTGCAACGGCAACCCAAACATTAGTAAATGCAGCAGGTTGCGATTCCATTGCGACTTTGAATTTTACTAGAAAGTTACCTAGTAGCAGTGCAACAAATATTTCTTCCTGTTTGCCTTATACATGGACAAATGGAACAACTTACTCTGTAACAACAACAGCTACACAAACATTGGTAAATGCAGCAGGTTGTGATAGTATTACTACTTTGAATTTTACGAGAAAACAACCAACTAACTCTACCTCAAATATTGCATCGTGCACACCATATACATGGACAAATGGAATAACCTATTCTATAACTACAACCGCTACACAAACATTAGTAAATGCTGCAGGCTGCGATAGTATTGCTACTTTATACTTTACGAAATTAAATGTAACAAGTTCTTCAACTAGTCAATCTGGTTGTTCAGCAATTATTTGGAACACACAAAACATTTCTGCAACAGGCACATACACTGCAAGCTTTACGAATGCTGCAGGCTGCGATAGTATTGCTACATTATACTTTACAAAATTAAATGTAACAAGTTCTTCAACTAGTCAATCTGGTTGTTCAGCAATTATTTGGAACACACAAAACATTTCTGCAACAGGCACATACACTGCAAGCTTTACGAATGC
>CAIXQW010000173.1 GCA_903921675.1 uncultured bacterium
ACCTTCGAAGAAATAAAATAATTATGGCAACTTTTAAAGAATTAATTCAATCCGATAAACCTGTACTTGTAGATTTTCATGCTACATGGTGTGGCCCATGCAAAATGATGGCGCCTATATTGCAAGATGTAAAACATAAAGTAGGCGATGCTGTAAGCATTATTAAAATAGATGTAGATAAAAATCCGCAAGCAGCACAAGCTTATCAAGTGCAGGGTGTGCCTACGCTTATTTTATTTAAAGATGGGCAACCTGTTTGGAGACAATCTGGAGTAGTGCAGGCAAAGCAATTAGTACAAATATTAAATATCAATCTATAAAATAAATACAACATGCAAGTAGAACATTTTTATGATGTAAGCATCAATTGGAAACAAGATAGAGTGGGAGTGGCAAGCTCTGAGGTATTGCCAAGTAGTATAGAAGTAGCAACGCCACCTGAATTTCCGAAAGGAGTAGCAGGAGTGTGGAGTCCAGAACATTTTTTTTGTAGCAGCTGTAAATAGTTGTTTGATGACCACTTTTTTGGCTATTGCAGAAAATTCTAAATTAGAGTTTCAATCGTTTCAAAGCAAAGCCATTGGCAAGTTAGAAATGATTGAAGATAAATTGATGATTAGTACAATTACACTAATGCCAACTGTACAAATTGCAGATGAACTACAAAAAGAAAGAGCTGAAAAAGTTTTGCATAAAGCAGCCGCAGCATGTTTGATTACTAATTCTATAAAAAGTAAAATTATTTTTCTGCCAGAAATAATAGTAGCAATAATGGCTGAATAGTAGCTGGAAAATAGTAAGTATAAATTGTGAACTTTAAACAATAGCCACCTTTTAATCAAGGGTGGCTATTGTTTTTATTAGAAAAATCAACATGAGGCACGAATGTTATATTTTTCAATCCCGATGCGGAGGCACGAAGCCATCGGGAGGGTTAATGCCTCACAGTTCTACTTTGGGGTACATGCCCTCTGATTATGCTTTTTTATAACGCAATATTGTAAGTACAGATAAAAATATAAATGGTATGGTAGAAGAAAATATTTTTAGATTCTTTGTAGAGATGCCAATAAATAACATTAGCAAGAACAGAAGTATAATACAACCAATGCCAATAAATGTAAGCACTTTGCTTGCTGCTTTTTGCAACAAGGTGATGGCTAAAATAATTTGCCCTGCAAGTGGCATGATGGTAAAAGGATGAATAACAGATGTGGGGTCACTGAACATTTTTCTTAATAGTTCTCCTTCTGCTTGTAACAAAAATAAATGATTGCCGCCTCCCCATTCTAAATAGCCTAGTAGAGAACTTAATATTAATAGTAGATTGATTGTTTTTTGTTTCATGATTTTGAATATATCTACAAAATTATTATAGAATTGTTTAATTTTCCTCTACTTTTAGCCTATGAAAAAAATAATTTTATTCCTATTGGTCATACCATTTTTTGCTTTTGCACCAGATGCAACCACAATTGATTTAAAAGAATTTGGATTGAATGCTACTTTTCAGAACACTACATCATTTACAGAAGTGCCAGAAGTTAGTGGCAGAAACGATGATAAGCATTTTGAAATTACTGTAAGATTTAATAGCGATGCAAAGTTGGAATTAGAAAAAATACCTAAACCATTTACTGCTGCAAAAATGATGGGTGAGTTTAAAAAGATGCTTACACAAAAAACCAAAGGAATTGTAATTAAAAAAATAAGTGGTGGCGTAAATGATATTTTAATTTCTAGAACTAGAGATGGAAAAACTATTTACAAAGGTTTCTTTGTAACATCACAAAAGAAACAAGATATTTTAGTAATGACTAACGATGTAGACGAATTAGATAACTGCAAGCAATTATTAGAAATGGCTAAAACATTAAAAATGTATTAGCATTCAATCATTCAATTATTCAATCCTTCAATCCTTCAATCCTTCAGTATTTTACCGATGGCAGCAATTTACTTTTTCTCCAACCATTTTTGGAGAGATATAAGGAATGCCTAAATTTAATCCTCTTAAAATTAATAACACTGCTACACCCATCATTATATAAGGAGTGAGTTTATTTATTTTTTGTCTTACGGGTACAGATATGAATTTGCCAAACAACATAGTAAGTGCCATCATAGGAATAGTACCTAATCCAAAGCCAAACATCAACAAGCTGCTATTTACTACATAACCAGTTGCCATGCCTGCAATAACAGCTACATACACCAATCCGCATGGCAAAAAACCATTGGCAATGCCGATAGATAAATAATGTAGTGGAGATTGCTTGGCATGCAAAAACTGATTTAGTTTTTGATGAATAAACAAAGAAAAATTTGCAATGAATTTAAAATTTGTTTTGCCAAATTGAACTCCTAGCAAAACTAATAATAACAATATGCCAGCACCAATGGTCAATGCTTGTTGTAATTTAAATAAAGAAAAACTCATGCCAAGCAAACCAAATATTACACCAATAGTTGCATAAGAAATTGCGCGACCAAAATTGTAACTTAATATTGCAAAGGTTTTATTTGCTTTAGATAAATGATGGATAGGCAAGGAGAGTGCTAATGGACCACACATCCCCAAGCAATGAAAGCTTCCTAAAATGCCAATAGAAAAGCCAGATGCCAATGCCACTAACAAGGGGTTCATTTTTTTACAAAAATAGTTTGTTCTTTGTAATAATCTTTGTTGTCGTTTTTCCAGGCTATGCGCGCAGTGTATTTTCCGCTGGCTAGTTTTTCATTGGATAATAAAAACTGTCCATTCTTATCTGGTGTAAAGCCAGCATTCAAATCTTTGCTTTGATCACTGCTTCTTAATAACTCTATTGTACCATTGCTAAATTGTGTGCAAAGTGCAGGAGGTATTTGAATCATCACTCCATTTTGGCTTGTAGTTACAATATCGGCTGTGGTAACGGTTCTTAAAGATTGCGATGCATCTATTTTAGATTGGTACTTTATTTCTTTGTCGTAGTAATTATCGTCTATCATTTCGTTGGTTTGCTTAAATGCTACAAACACCATTCCCATCATTATACCAACAAATACTATAATTACTAGTGCTATTTTATTTCCCCAATTCATGGTTATCTTATTTAATTTATTTTAATGGAATGGTCCTAAAAATTTAATTTTTATGGTTTGAATTTTTGTGTCGTTAGAGAAAACACCAATCGTAATTTTAGTACTATGCTTTGGTATTTTTTCTTTTGGAATTTCTATAAAGAAAGAACACTTTGTTACATCTTCTGCCTTTAAATTAATTTTATTTTCACCTACTAATTTCACAGTGCCTTCTATCCCTTCTAATGTAAAGGTAACAGGCATTTCTTGTTTTGTTTTATTAATTATTTTAGCCTCAAACAAATTGCTGATATTGCCATTTGGCATTTCTTGATACAATTGTCCACCAGCTCTAGAGATATATGTATCTACAGTTTTTCTAGAAGCTATCATAAAACTCATAGCTACTAATAGCACTCCCAGTAATACTGTGTATGCTTTCATCCTAGTAGTAAATACAAACTTACTACCAGAGCTTATTTCATTTTCGCTTGCATATCTTATCAAGCCTCTATCAAACTTCATGGTGTCCATTACACTATTGCAAGCATCAATACAAGCTGTACAGCCTACGCACTCCATTTGCGAACCATTGCGAATGTCTATACCTGTAGGGCATACATGCACACATTGATTACAGCTAATACAATCGCCAAATTCTCTGTTTGTATTTTTCTTGAATAATCCGCGTGGCTCACCACGCTGATAATCATAAGAAACACCCATTGTATTTTTATCTACCATTACACCTTGTAAGCGGCCATAAGGGCAAATAGTAGTACATACTATTTCTCTTACATAAGCATACACTGCATAAAACAAAAACGTAAATATGATTAAGCCAAATAGTAAACCTATGTTTTGGGTAATAGGTTCTTTAATAATTATTATTACTTCATCTACACCTAATATATAACTTAAAAATGTATGTGCTATAATAAATGATACAAGAAAAAATATTGCATGTTTTAAAATTTTCTTGCCAGTTTTTTGCATGGTGTCTCCACTTGCATTTAATTTTTTTTGTTGGCTAGGGCTGCCTTCAATTAACCATTCTAAAGGGCGAAAAACAAATTCCATAAAGATAGTTTGAGGGCAAACCCAGCCACAAAACAATCTTCCGAATGCTACTGTAAACAGTACAATAAAGATGATAAAGGTAATCATGCCAATGGCAAATATGAAGAAGTCTTGCGGCCAAAAGATTTTAGAAAAAAGTATGAATTTTCCTTTCGGTAAATTAACCATCATAAATGGTAATCCATTTACTTTGATGAATGGCATGATGAAAAATATAGCTAAATAAAAATATGCGATTATTTTTCTGTAGGTATACCATTTGCCTTTAGGCTTTAATGCATATATCCAGTTTCTTTTTCCCTTATCCGTTACAGTACTCACCCTATCTCTGTAGGTGGTGGCGTGTAACAACTCTTCTTCTGTCATTGGTGCTTGTGTTAATTTGTATTATTTTTTTAATGTATCTGCAACTGCTGGCTTAGCTGCTGCAGTATCTGTAGTAGTTGCTGCTGCGCTTTCTGTATAAACTTCTCCTTGAGGTTCTTTACCGCCTGCCGCAACTGTACCTTTGATGGATTTTATAAAGCTAGCAATTTGTGCCATTTGCTTAGGTGCTATTTGGTCTTTCCAAGATATCATCCCTTTTTCTGGCCAACCATTTTTAATGGAAGCAAAAATATTTTGAACGCTACCACCATGTATCCAGTGGTCATCCGTTAAATTTGGACCAACGCCTCCTGGTTTACTTGCACCATTTTCGCTATGGCATGCAACGCATTTTTGTAAGAAGATAGCTTTGCCTGCTTCTACATCTGGACCTGTTAATAATCTTACAGTGTTCTCGTCTATGTTATTAGATTGTGTAGCAAGGAATGCATTTTTTTCTTCTTCGGCTTGTGCCATTGCTGTTTCGTATTCTTGAATTTGCAAAGGTGCTGTATGGCTTACATGGCGAGTGTATAAATATACTATACCAAATAAAATAGTGCCTAAGAATGCTGCTGTAAACCATGGTGGTGTAATATTATCCAACTCTCTAATGCCATCATAGCTATGTCCTGTATCTAATTTGCTTTCTTCTTCTATGGGAATAAAGTTGTTTGATTTATTCCATAAATTTTTAAAGCGTTGAATCAAACTTGGCGCTTCTACATACTCTGCACCTATACTTTCGTGTGTAATAGAATGAATAAAACCACTTGTTGATGATGATAAGAACATAATCAAAGCAATTTCTATAGCTATTACTATTAAAATTAAATAGGTGAAAGATGTGCCAGAAATTAATTCTGGCGCAGCTTTCGTTTGTGCAAATAGAAGTTGAGAACTGAATAGCATTATTAATACTAAACCTGATTTAGTATTATTGCTAGGCCCACTTTTTTTTGTTTTACTATAGTTATCTGCACCAATAATAAATGTTTTGGCGGCTGCAAAAATTGGAAATAAAAGCAAGGCAGCTACAATAATTAATGCTGTATTGATATCTAAATTAAAGCTACTTTTTATAGGAGCGACTCCAGAGGCTGCATCTTTTACCTCTTGTGCCCATGCCATCATAGGAACCAAAAATGTAAGGCATGTAAGGAATATGAATTTTATTTTATGTTGTGTCATTTTTTGTAATTATTATTAGTTATCTAATGGTAAGTGTTCAATATGTTCAATTTCTTTTTTACTAAGGCTGTACATCCAAATGGTAACTAGTATAAAAAAAGCTACAAATAGTATTAAAGAAATTAGAGGATATACACTAATACCTGTTATGTTTTCTAAGTATGTTGAAAATTTCATGATTATTGAATTGCTGTTTTAGGTTCTAATTTAATATCCTTGCCTATGCGTTGTAAATAAGCTATCAATGCAATAATTTCTTTATCGCTTTTTACATCGATCTTATTATCTGTTTTTAATCCAGTTGCAATTGCAGACGCTTGCTTATCTAAATCTGCATTTGCAATTGCTTCGTAATTAACTGGATATGGCACACCCATTTTACGCATGGCATGAATTTTAGAATTTGTACTTCCTTTATCAATTATATTGTCGTACAATGATGGATAAGTAGGCATGATGGAACCTTGCACTACAGCACTTGGCTCCATCATGTGGTTGAAATGCCAAGCATTACCGTATTTGCCACCAATTCTAGCTAAATCTGGACCAGTACGCTTACTTCCCCATTGGAATGGATGATCATATACAAATTCTCCAGCTTTAGAATATTCGCCATAACGCGCTACTTCGTAACGGAATGGTCTAATCATTTGGCTGTGACAGTTGTAGCAACCTTCACGAATATAAATATCTCTTCCTTGTAGCTCTAATGGAGTGTAAGGTTTTACACTAGAAATTGCAGGAATATTTTCTTTTACCAAGAATGTAGGAATTAATTCTACCATACCACCAATACCTACAACTACTAAACTTAATACTAATAATAATAATGGTTTTCTTTCTAAGAAACTATGCCAGATAGAGTTTGCTGGTGCTACATATTCTTTAGCCAATGGAGCAGCTTCAGCATCTTCGCTAGCTACAAAAGAACCTGCTTTTGCAGTTTTTATTAAATTATATATCATTACAAATACACCCACTAAGAAAATTGTTCCACCTACAGCACGCATAATGTAAAATGGTAAAGTAGTTTTTACAACATCAATAAATTCGTATTGCAACATACCTTCTGGTGTAAATGCTTTCATCATAAAGTAAGCGCGGAATGCACTCCAATACATTGGTAGAGCATATAATATAATACCTAAAGTACCTATCCAGAAATGCGTAGAAGCTAATTTTGTAGAATATAATTTTGTATTCCATAATTTTGGTATTAAATAATATAACATTCCAAAAGTTAAAAATCCGTTCCATCCTAATGCGCCAATATGTACATGCGCTACAGTCCAATCGCTATAGTGAGAAATTGCATTTACATTTTTTAAAGATAACAATGGACCTTCGAATGTAGCCATGCCATAGCATGTAACAGCAACTACAAAGAATTTCAATACTGGATTTTCGCGTACTTTATCCCAAGCACCGCGTAATGTAAATAGACCATTCAACATACCACCCCAACTGGGTAATATTAGCATAATAGAAAAAGCTGTACCTAAAGATTGAGCCCAATCTGGTAACGCTGTATATAATAAGTGATGCGGTCCAGCCCAGATGTATAAAAATATTAAACTCCAGAAATGCACAATACTTAATCGATAAGAGTATATTGGTCTTTCTGCTACTTTAGGTAAAAAGTAATACATTAAACCTAAGTATGGTGTAGTTAAGAAAAACGCAACCGCATTATGACCATACCACCATTGCACTAATGCGTCTTGCACACCTGCATACCAAGAGTAGCTTTTCATAAAGGATACTGGATACTCAAAGCTATTTACAATATGCAACATAGCTACTGTAACCCAAGATCCAATAAAGAACCAAATGGCAACATATAAATGTCTTTCTCTACGTGTAAGAATTGTACCAAACATATTGATACCAAATACAACCCAAATCAATGTGATAAGAATGTCTATTGGCCACTCTAATTCGGCATATTCTTTACCTGTAGTAAATCCAAACAATAAGGTTACAGCTGCTAAAACTATTATTAGCTGCCAACCCCAAAAGTGAATCCTACTAAGGGCTTTAGAGTACATTGGTGTTTTTAAAAGGCGCGGTAATGCATAGTACACAGCAGTGAAAATTCCGTTTCCTACAAATGCAAAAATTACAGCATTTGTATGCACTGGTCTTAATCTTCCGAATGCAATATGCGGAAAATAATCACTGAAGTTGAGAACCGGGAAAGCTAATTGAAAGGCGGCAATTACACCCAAAAGCATTCCTACTGCACCCCAAAATATTGTCGCCATTGCGAAGAATTTGGGGTATCTGTTGTCGTAAGTAAATTTGTCTAGACTCATTGTGTTTTGTTTTTGTTGTTTTATTTTTTCTCTATTAAATTGTTTGCTGATTTATTTATTTTATTTTCAAAAAGCATTCTTTGCGCAGGACTTTGTATATCATCATATTGTCCATTTTTTACGCTCCATAAAAAAGCTCCTAAAAATCCGGTTGCTATTAAGATACTTGCGGATAGTAAAATGATTATTACACTCATAATTGTGAATTTTTAATTTTGTGAATACTATTACATTGTACATGCAATTTTTTTTGTCTTGTTTTATGCGTAATCTGTTTCATAGATGTTGTTTGTAAGTATGTGTTTAGGAAAATATTTTCTAGCCATGATTTGTACCAAACCATAGCTTAATAATATAATAGTAATGGAGCTACAAGGCATTAATATAGCCGCTATTACTGGCGATAAAATACCTTGCACTGCATAGTACAAGCCTATTGCATTGTATATTGCAGAAAAAATAAATGTAAATAAAATAATTTTTTTGCCAGCTTTAGCAAAATTTAAAAACTGATTCAATTTATTTAAACTTGTTCCATCTATCACACCATCGCAGGAAGGAGTAAAACTATTGCCTCCATCTGCTACAGCTATTCCTATATTACTTTGTTTTAATGCACCTGCATCATTCAATCCATCGCCTACCATCATTACATTTTTTTGATGTTGGTGTTGCAATTGATAAATATATTTTAATTTTTGTTCTGGGGTTTGATTGAAATAAATTTCGCTATCTACTCCTAATAGTTGTTCTATTTTTTCTGCTTCGCTATCATTATCGCCAGATAGTAAGCTTAAAGAGTAATTTTTCTTTAAAGAATCCATTAATGAAGGAATGCCGAATCTGTAGTTATTGGTTACTAAAAATTCGCCAACAATGTTACTATCTATTTTTACAATTACTTTGGTACCTTTTTGATTGGCTTGTAACTCTCCACCTACAAATGCCGCAGAACCTATTTTAAAATGAGTGTCATTTATCCAACCTTCTATGCCTTTACCTTCTATTTCTTTGCAATCTGTAATATTTATAATACTATCTACATTTAAAAAATCTAGTACTGCTTTGCTTAATGGATGCGCAGATTGATAAAGCAATGAAGCAATATATTGTTTTACTTCTGTAGATAATATCAAACCATAGTATCTTACTTTAGAAGAATTAGATTGTGTAAGTGTACCTGTTTTGTCAAGCACTATGTGTTGGATTTGCGTAAATTTTTCTAATACATCTGCAGAGCGTAAGTAAAATTTATTTTTACCAAATATGCGTAATAAATTACCATTAGTGTAGTTAGATGCTAATAATAAAGCGCAAGGACAAGCTACAATTAATACTGTAGTTATTGCATTCCACATCAAGCCAATTGAGCCATGCATATACCAATAGCCGCCAGCAGCAAGGCCAGCAGCCAATACAAAGTAGGTAAAGTATTTACCAATTGCATCATAAGCACTATGCACTATTTTTTCGTCTTGATGAAAAACTGGATTGTTCCAAAGGTTGGTTAAATAACTTTGCGATACTTCTTTGGTTACTATTAATTCTATTAATCCACCAAGTTGTTTTCCTCCTGCATAAATAATTTCTCCAATTTTTATTTGGTTTACATCACTCTCTCCGTTTACAAAGCTGTAATCTATATTAGCATTGCCCTTGCTAAGTATTGCATCCACAGGTAAAATTTCGTTGGCATGTATTTGTATTACATCATTTGTTTTTACATGTTCTATTTCTGTAGGGATTATTTTACCATCTTTTACTACGCTAATTGCAATCGGGAAAAAGCTACGAAAATCTCTATCAAAAGAAATACTTTGATAGGTTCTAGATTGTAGCCATCTGCCAATCAACATAAAAAATACAATACCACTCATGCTATCCAAATAGCCATTGCCATTGCCAATTGTAATTTCGTAAATGCTTCTTAAAAATGTAATTACCAAAGCTAGTGCTACTGGTAAATCTATATTTAAATATTTATGTTGTAAACTATTGTATGCAGATACAAAAAATTCTGAAGCGGCATACAACAAAACAGGTATAGATAATAGTAAACTAGCTATGCTAAAGAATAGTTTTATTTTTGGTTCTAATACATGTGATGCAGCAAAATAATCTGCAAAACTCATCATCATTATATTACCAAAGCAAAAACCTGCAACACCTAATTTATACCAGCGTGTTCTATCTAAACGGCTATGCGATAAATGGTCTACATCGCTAGCATTTAAATGTGGTTCGTATCCAATACTAGTAAGTGTTTCTACTATTTTTCTAAGGGTAGTATCTTCATTATTAAATGCAATAAAAATTTCTTTTTGCGTAAAATTTACTTTTGCATTTTGTATGCCCGCATCTAATTTGTGAAGGTTTTCTAACAGCCACAAGCAGCTACTGCAGTGTATTTGCGGTAAGTATAATGTAATTTGTGTTTGCTTACCATTTGTAAACTGAGTTAATTTATTTACGATTTCTGGGTTATCTAAAAATGCAAATTTATCTTGTCTTATTACTGTGGTTTGTAATACACCTGGATGAGCATTGAAATCATAATAGTCACATAACTCATTCTCATTTAATATTTGAAATACCATTTTGCAACCATTGCAACAAAATACTTTTTCTGCAATAGCTATTTGCTCATTGCGGCAAGATGCGCCACAATGATAGCATGTTGTAGTAGTTTTTGTAAGGTTTGCAGTAGTAATCATTTTATTATTTTTTAATAATTAATACTGGGCAATGCGATGAACGCATTACAGATTCTGCAACGCTACCCATCAATAGTCTATCTAATCCTTTTCTGCCATGGCTACCCATTACTATCAAATCGTGTTTGTTTTCTTTTTGTGTTTTACAAATTGCTTCAGCAGGGTCAAGGTTGGTTAGTAACACAGTTTCAAAAGTTACAGTTGGGTACCACTCTTTTAAGTCTACCATTAGTTTATCTAAGGCATTATTACTATTTCGTTCTAATTCTTCGGCTTTATTTTCGTAGTAAATCATGCCACTTGGGTCGTGTACATAAGGTAATTCTAAAATATTTAGAATGGTTACTAATGTATGGTTTCCAGCTAATAAGGTAGCAAAACTTAATGCTTCTTCGGCATATTCCGAAAAATCGTAAGGGACTAAAATTTTATTAAATACTTTCATTTTCTTGGATATTTTTAGGTTTAATTAATGAAATTGTAGCAATGATGTTTTTGGTTTTACATTCTCCACCTCCTTTGCAGTCGCCGCAGCAATTTTTCCCATTATTATCTGTTTTGTGTTCATGATTTGCATGATGCAGATGATGACTATGGAGGTGTTTTTCCTTTTTTTCGTTTTCTGTAAGTTTTTCTTTTTTCATATTCAGTTAATTTGATATTAATACCTTTTTATCTTTAAATAGTGTAAAAAAAATGATTATTTATTCTTTAAAAATGCCAAACCTAAATCTAGTTTTTC
>CAIXQW010000174.1 GCA_903921675.1 uncultured bacterium
GCATTAAATGGAATACTTCAACTAAGTGTGCCATTGGGTATTCAAGCCATTATTGGTTATTCCTTAGGTGCAACAATGGTAACCTCTATATATATATTAATAGGCTTGGTGGTATTAGGCGTCTACTTTGGTGGCGCAATGCAAATCAATCAATTAAAAATTGTAGAAAAAATTCAACAAACTATTTTTGCAAAATATGCCTTTGCCTTTGCAGAAACTATCCCAAATATAGATTTAAAAAAATTGGACAAGTATTATTTGCCAGAAAAAGTAAATTATTTTATCGATACATTAAATATTCAAAAAGGTTTTTCTAAAATATTGTTAGATATACCAACCGCTACCATTACAATAGTATTTGGTATATTATTGCTATCCTTATATAATTCAATTTTTATTGTATTTGGTGTGGTATTAGTTTTAATTTTATGGTTGATTCTTCGAATGACAAGCAAAAAAGGAATGGAAACTAGTATTGCAGAAAGTAAATATAAATATGAAGTACTTTCTTGGTTAGAAGAATTAGCTAGAGTTGTAAAATCTTTTAAATATAGTCAAGGCACAGATTTAAACTTAATTAAATTAGATAAAAATGTACTTGGCTATTTGGGTTCCAGAACATCTCACTTTAATGTGTTATTATTTCAATACAGAGCTTTAGTTTTATTTAAAGTTTTACTTACTTTATCCATGTTGTCTGCAGGCACTTATTTATTAATCAACCAACAATTTAATATTGGCGAATTTATTGCCGCGGAAATTGTAATACTAAGTGTAATATCTGAAGTAGAAAAATTAATAGGCAGTATTGATAGCGTATATGATATATTAACAGGCTTAGAAAAGCTATCGTTGGTAACAGAAATTCCATTAGAAAATAATGGCAATACTATTTTAGATAACCCCCAACAAGGATTGAATTTGCAATTACATCATGTTAGTTTTCAATATATAGATGGTACAAATGCATTAAAAAATATTAGTATCAACATACCATCTAATACCAAGGCTTGTGTATCTGGCAATCAAGGCTCAGGGAAATCCTCTTTATTAAGAGTGTTGAGTGGCAATTTTAATGACTTTGAAGGAAACATATTAATAAATGATGTGCCATTAAATAATTATAATTTAGAAAGTTATCGCAAAGCTGTTGGTATTTATATCAACAATATAGACATATTTAAAGGTACGCTTTGGGAAAATATCAGCCTAAATAGAAATGGTGTAGCAATAGAAAAAGTAAATGCCATCGCAGAAAATATAGGGTTGTTAAATTATATATTATCTTTAAAAAATGGATATGATACAATAGTAGATCCATTTGGCAAAAAGCTACCAGGCACTATTGCAAAGAAAATTTTATTGTTAAGAGCAATTTGCAATGAACCAAGATTGTTATTGCTAGAAGAACCATGGCAAGGGTTAGAAAAAACAGACCAAAATAAAATTGTAGATTATTTATTAAATAAATTGCCAAATACTACAGTAATTGTAGTAAGTAATGATGCTGATTTTGCTAGCAAATGCAATTTGCAATTTATTTTAAACGAAGGGAAATTGTTATAACTTAAAGACAAATGAAAACAAAAAATAATATAGCATTAAAATCTTTTGAAAGTATTTATTACTACAATAGAGTAAGTAAAATAAAATTTTGGTTTTGGGGTATCATTGCTGCACTAGCTTTAATATTATTCTTACCATGGACACAAAATATTAAAACTAAAGGTAATATCACATCCTTGTACCAAGAGCAAAGGCCTCAGGATATCAACTCTCCTATCCCAGGGAAAATTGCAAAATGGTGGGTAAAAGAAGGAGATATTGTAAAAAAGGGTGATACTATTTTACAAATTTCTGAAATAAAAGAAGATTACCTAGACCCAATGTTGGTAAATAGAACCCAACTGCAATTAGATGCAAAAGTAGGTACTATCAATAATTACGAAGGAAAGATTGCAAGCGTAGAATCGCAAATGGTAGCTTTAGAAAATGCAAAACAATTAAAAACTTCGCAACTAGAAAATAAGCTAATACAATTAAATAGCAAATTAGTTAGCGAGCAAGCAGAGTTACAAGCTGCACAAAATGAATTGACCCTATCTAAAGATCAATTTGAGAGGCAACAAAAAATGTTTGATGAAGGGTTGGTATCGCAAACACAATTGCAACAACGAAATATTAGTTATCAAAACGCATTATCAAAAAAAATAATTGTAGAAAATAAAATAGCACAAACCAAACAAGAATTGCTAAATAATAAAATAGAACAAAATAGCGTAGAGCAAGATTATTCTGAAAAAATTGCCAAAGCCCAAGGCGATAAATTTCAAAGCTTGAGCCAAATTAATTCTGGCCAAGGAGAAGTTGCAAAATTGCAAAACCAAGTATCTAATTATATCATCAGAAATAATATGTATATCATTCTTGCGCCACAAGATGGACAAATTATTCAAGCAAAAAGATCTGGAATAGGAGAGGTAATTAAAGATGGTGAAAGATTAATGACCATTGTGCCCACTAAAGTAAATTATGCCGTAGAAATGTTTGTAAAGCCTGTAGATTTACCATTGATTCAGGTAGGGCATAAAGTAAGATTTGTTTTTGATGGTTATCCTGCAATCGTATTTAGTGGCTGGCCAAAAAATAGTTATGGCACATTTGGAGGAACAATTATTGCATATGAAAGTAGAATTAGTCCAAATGGATTGTTTAGAGTATTAGTGGTAGAAGATACAACCGATAGAAAATGGCCTGAGCAAATAAATATTGGAACAGGAGCGCAGGGCATTTCTTTATTGAAAAATGTACCAATTTGGTATGAGCTATGGCGAAATATCAATGGTTTTCCACCAGATTTTTATATCTCTAAAGAAGAAGAAAAAAATAAAAAGTAATATAGATAGATGAAAAAAATAATTGTCATTTTCTTAATACTTGTCAGCAATTGGTCCCTTGCCTTTAGCCAAGATACTTTATCTATGTTATCTGCAGAAGATTTAGTGAATATTATTAAATTGTATCATCCCACGGTAAAGCAGGCAAGCATTGGTGTGCAAAAATCCAATGCCGATTTATTGATAGCAAGAGGTGCTTTTGATCCCATATTTAGAAATAACACTACTCGTAAAAAATTTGGAGGGGAAGACTATTACCAATATTCCAATACAGAATTAAAAATTCCTACATGGTATGGTATAGAAGTTTTTGGAGGTACAGAAAGTTTATTAGGAGATAGATTTGACCCATCTGAAACTAGTGGTAAAACTAGTTATTATGGCATTAATTTTTCTTTGGTAAAAAATTTAGTGATAGATAAGCGCAGAGCATATTTGCAACAAGCAAAAATTTATCAAACATTGGCAGAAGAAGATAGAAGAAATATTATTAATGATATTCTTATGCAGGCAATGGAAGATTATTGGAATTGGGTAAAGGCATATCAAACATATATAGTTGTAAGTAATATTGTAGAAATTAATAATACAAGGTTAGACTTTGTTAGAAAATCTTTTAATAATGGAGAAAGAGCTGCAATAGATACAACAGAAGCATTTGCACAATTACAAAGTTTCC
>CAIXQW010000175.1 GCA_903921675.1 uncultured bacterium
AAATAAAATAGTAAACCTAAGCCAAATATAGCTGTTGCTTTTTTAGGGAAATAATTTGCTGCAGTTAATATTGCTGCACATGGTAATAAAGATATAGCTAAATAAAATCGTATTAAAATGGCAAACAATAAGAATATCCCTGCATATAATTTATATTTAAATATATAAGATTGCAAATATTGGTAGTAATAATAAAGAAACAAACCTATAAAACTCAAAACAAAGCCGTCTTTGTGCACGCCACTGCACCAGAACCAAATGCTTGGTAGTAACATACTTACTAATAAAATTAAAGATTTTCTTGATGGAAATTGTTTTGCAAAAACACGAAACAAAGCAATTTGTCCGATAAAGAATATAAAGTTGTAAAAAATATAATTAACCGCTTCATGGCTAAAAGATAAAAAATTGGCAATTGTAGAAAATCGATAATTAATTTGATTACCCAAATTACTCCAACTTGCAGCATTTTCTTGACTGAAAATATTTTGATCAAAATGAAAGCCACTCCACCCTAAAAAGAAGTAACGCCAAAATGCAGAAGGATTGCTTATAGCCGTTTTTAAATAAGTTTCTGTTTCTAAAAATAATCCATGAGAATCTCCACCATAAAACCTAACTGTATTAATATAATGATAGCAGAGTCCACCAATTAATTTGATAATAAAAAGGGCAAGTATAACCTTTGGTGCTATGCCAGATTGTTTAATAATTGGCATACGCAATATTAAATAGCTACATACCAAAGCATAAAACAAAAATAATAGAAGGCTAACCCACATAGTAATTCATCAAATATAAAAAAATAAGATGGACTAAAGAAATATTGCTAGTGATACATGTAAAAGCCTAAAAATTAAATGTAGAAGAGTTGTAAATTATTATATTACTATTAATTTTTGTGCACCTTTTATTTGATATATAAAAAATCGTGATCTTTTACTGCAGGTACTGTTGTAGATGTAGATGTATTATTTGTTTTGCTATTATTAGCAGTATTGCTAGCACTTATAATTGGCTTTATTGGTGTAGTATTATTACCCTTAATTATTGTAAAACTTTTAGAGTTGGTATCCTTCATAATTACTATTCTATTAGCTGCAGCCATACTATCATTACCACTAACCATTTCTACCCATTTAGGATTTGTATTTTTGAGCTCAAATAAATCAATATAATCTGCTTCATCTGGCAGGTGAGTAATTTTAGTTGTTAACCAATAGCTACTTTTTAAATAAGCTTTGTTAGGATGATAAATAAATAATACGGATCCATTTTTTATTTTATCAATAATCATTTGGCTTGTTTCGCGAGGAAGAGCAGGGCAACCATGGCTGCGGCCTAAACGGTTATTCTCGCATGCAAAAGACTTACATACATAATCTGCTCCATGCACCACAATGGCTCTATCGTATGCATTGCAATTAAAAGCTCCATCTACACCATTTAGTTTTAAACTATAGCCATTGTCTCCCATATAGGTTTCCCCGGTAGTATAGAAGCCTAAACTACTTTGGTGGCTGTCTTGTATATTGCTAAATTTTGTAGCAAACTCTTCGCCACTTCCCATGCCATGTGCTACAAGGCTGTTGATCATCACTTTTTTCTTTTCCAGGTCTATCACCCACATTCTATTTAAATTACTACTTAGGCTAAAGTCGCAAATAGTCAATAAAGCATTTCCGTGTGCTTTACCAGCTTCTTTTAAATTTAAATAGCCATAGAATCCTTTACTAAAAGCTTCAAAACTTAATTTTTGCATTTTTTTGAAACTTAATTTATCATACACAAAACGAATATATTTTTCAGTTTTGGTTTTTGCTTCTTGCTCCTCTGTGTTTGGTGCTGCATACATACTTAAAGTAAAAAATGTAAACAACATGCAGAGAATAAATAGTAGTTTTTTCAAATTGTAAAATATTTTTAAATTCCTAAGAAGTATTTATTAAATGTG
Organism: uncultured bacterium; assembly: GCA_903921675.1. Classification (GTDB taxonomy): domain Bacteria; phylum Bacteroidota; class Bacteroidia; order Chitinophagales; family Chitinophagaceae; genus CAIXQW01. Next base: position 1,955 of record CAIXQW010000175.1, read on the forward strand.
ATTGTTTCAAATCTCTTACAAAATTTGCAAATAGGATGTTTTCGAAGGCTTTGTTTATGCATACTTTCGATGATTTGGCGATTTTTTAACAGATTTTAGCTGATAATTCTATAGATACGGGATATTCTTCTATGCTGTTTATTATAAGATAAAATTTAAAATTTATCTGTACAAAACCACTTTTAGCCCATCTAATAAAGATTTTTCAATTTCTTTGGTTTGTTTATGGCATTGCATATATAATAAAGCTTCATCTTCATGCAAATTAGGATTATTTAGCTGTTCTACATATTCGTTACTAATGGTTTTTAATTTTCGTAACGAAAAATAAATTATGCAGCTCTTTACTTCTTCTATATAATTATCCTGAAAACTAGGTACATGTATACCAAACATTTTCTCCCAGTTTTCACTTACTTCATAAGGGTTATAAGTAGCTTCAATAGCATCATTTCTAATAGCTTCATTCTCGTGAAAGGTAAAAAAATCTGTCGGAGGGTTTTGGCCAAAAGTTTCTTGGTAATTAAAATAAGCGTAATAAATATTTGCCCATTTCATGTTTGCAAACTCTGCATCCATGCCAATGATATTTTTAATATAAGTAGATACTAAAACTTTATCATCAAATGCAATATCGCCATACTCAAGTAAAACCTTTATCAATTCTTTTTCTTGCT
>CAIXQW010000176.1 GCA_903921675.1 uncultured bacterium
CATTTTTTTTATTCAATAATCATCAGTAAAATTGTAGACTCTAATGCGCGAAGGCAAATTTTTAAAAAATAATATTAACCGTTGGGAAAGTTATATGCAGGAAACAGAAGATCCTGACACCCTTGCCAATAGGTTTGTCAATTTGATAGACGATCTCAGCTTTAGTAAAACATTTTATCCAAAAAGCACTACCACACAATTTTTAAATGGCTTAGCGGCAAAGCAGTACAGTGGTATTTATGCCAACAAAAAACAAAAAGGCAATCGCTTTACTACTTTCTGGAAATACGAATTGCCTAGCATTGTAGCAAAGTACCATAAAGTATATTTATTTACACTTATTTTTTTCATAGTGTTTACTGCCGTTGGTGCTATTGCAAACATGACAGACCAAAATTTTGTGCGCGAAATTCTTGGAGATGAATATGTAAATATGACGCAAGAAAATATTGACAATGGAGATCCATTTGGTGTGTATAAAAATGAAAATGAAATGGCAATGTTTTTAAGTATTGCTGTTAATAATATTTGGGTGAGCTTTAATGTGTTTTCGCAAGGAATATTTTTGGGAATATTTACATTGTATAAATTGCTACAAAATGCCATTATGCTAGGCTGTTTCCAACAGATGTTTTTTGCAAAAGGCCTAGGATGGGATAGCATACTTACTGTATGGACACATGGCACTTTAGAAATAAATGCCATTGTAATAGCAGGCACGGCAGGTTTAATTTTAGGTACTAGCTTTTTGTTCCCCGGCACGCATAGCCGCATGCATGCTTTCTTAAAAGGTGCAAGAGAATCTGTGAAAATATTAATTGCACTAATTCCCATATTTATTGTAGCTGCATTTTTAGAAGGATTCATTACAAGGCATACAGAAGTCCATTGGAGCATTAGTTTATGTATTTTAGTGGCATCAGAAGCATTCATCTTTTTTTATTTTGTGCTATACCCAATTGCAATAAAACGCAGAGGTATAAGTGTAATAAAAGGAGAGTTATTTGTAAATAATCAAAAAGTAGAATTTATTTAGTTGAAACAATTATTTACATATCATATTTTCATAATAGTTCTTGCTTTATGCTTCCTACAATTGTGTACAACGAATAATGCCTATTCGCAAACAGAAAATTATCCAGTAGCAGTCGATACTGCAACTTTGGAAGAATTGAATATGAATACAGAAGAAGTAAGTGCAGAAGATGATGCAGAGATTTCTTCCTTGCAAGAAAAATTATTAGATGCAAAGAAAAAGGAAGCTATATACCAACAAAGAAATATTACAGATACTGCATGGAAAAAAATTACTAGTGATAAAGATTTGGTGTACATCGAGCTGAAAGAGAAAAAATCTGAACCCCAAAAAAAAGAAAACAACCCTACAAATTTCTCAAAATTCAATTGGAACTTGGGTAAAGACTTTGGCACAGTAATGCTTTTTATTTTGATAGCATTGGTGATAGTAATAATTATTTATGCATTTTTTGGTAAGCAATATTTTAGTAAAAAAGATATAGCAATTGTGCAAGAAGAAACTACTTGGGAAGATGTGCAAGAATTTAATGAATGGGATAAAGCCATTGCAGAAGCTTTGTATAATAATAATTACCGATTAGCTACACGCATTTTGTATTTGCAAAGTTTGCAAAAATTAAATGATCACAGTTGGATTAACTATAATAAAGAAACGCTTACAAGTGCCTATATGCAAAAATTGTATGACACAAGATTATATGCATCTTTTGCAGTAGTTACACGATATTTTGATTATACATGGTATGGACACTATGAGTTAACTGCAGAAAATTTCCAACAAATTCGTGCTCAATTTATTCAATTTCAAAACTCAATTACCGCATAGCCATGAAAGTAGTTTTGAAATATACTGTATTGTTGACGATGATGGTATGCCTAACATCAAGCCATATTTTAGCCAATAAAAAAACCACTTCTTGGAAGAAAACATATAGCCGTAATGATAAAATTCCTTATGGTACTTATGTTACTTATCAAGCTTTGCAGCATATGTTTGATAAGGTAGAAATAAAAGATTCAAAAAAAATATTCAAACACAATGAGTCTTATTTAGAGGAACCTAAAGTGACGAATCAATTAAAATTTATTATTGCCCAAACTTTTGAATGGAATGATGTAGAGTTAGATAAATTACTCACCTATATAGAACAAGGCAATTATGTATTTTTATCTGCAGAAAATATCAGTGAAAATTTATTGAATAAATTTCATGTGAGCCAATATTCTGGAAGTGTTGATGATAGCATGATTTTTACTACCAATCAGCAGTATGTAAAACTAATCCAAACTTTTTATTTAGGCATTGGAAAAGATACTGTAGCTTATTCTTTAAAAAAGGCAATACCAGCTACAAGTGTATTTCATAATTATAATAATGATAATGAGCCTTCAACTGATGAAGTATCTGCAAATAATAAAAATTACGAAAATACCATGTTGGATAAAAGTATTTTTGATAAAACCGTATTAGGTACATCTGCCAATGGAGATCCAAATTTTTTAATGATACGCTATGGCAAAGGAAAATTATTTTTGCATAGTGCACCACTGCTATTTACCAACTATTTTTTACTACAAGCTGATAATAAAACCTATTTAGCAAAAGCGATTAGCCACATTCCCAAAAATGTAGAATTAATTAATTGGCATCAATACATGTACAGGCATTTTGAGCAAAAAAAACCCGCATCTAATAATCCACTAAGTGGGTTAATGAAATACCCCATGTGGATGGCAGCTATTGCATTGGCATGTTTAGGATTAGCTTTATTTATCTTATTTAATGGCAAGCGCCGTCAAAGAGAGGTGCCAATAATACCACCTGTTACCAATACAAGTTTAGAGTTTGTAGAAACCATTGGGCAATTGTATTACAACAAGCAAGACCATAAAAATTTAGCAGAAAAAATGATTACGCATTTGCTAGAAAAAATGAGAACACACTTTAATATTTTTACTAATAAATTGGATGACGAATTTGCAGAAACACTTACCAAAAAAAGTGGCGCTCCTGCATCCGAAGTAAACGAATTGATGATTAAAATTGCCACCATTCGTAATCTGAATGCTATATCTGCAGAACAATTAATTTCGCTTTATAAACATATTCAACACTTTAATCAATACCTAGTATAATGGAAAATTTTAATTTCGAAAACAGAATCAACATCACGCAAATTGTAGAAGAGACAATGCAAATCCGCCAAGAGATTGGTAGAGTAGTGATGGGCCAGCAAGACCTTGTAGATATGCTATTAGTAAGCCTTTTGGCCGATGGGCATGTATTGCTAGAAGGTGTGCCGGGTGTAGCCAAAACGCTTACAGCAAAGCTATTGGCACAAACAATAGATACTGGATTTAGTCGTTTGCAATTTACGCCAGACTTGATGCCTAGTGATGTGGTTGGTACTAATTTATTCAATCCGCAGCAAATAAAATTTGAATTTAAAAAAGGGCCGATATTTAGCAATATTATTTTGATAGACGAAATTAATCGCGCCCCAGCCAAAACGCAAAGTAGTTTGTTTGAAGTAATGGAAGAGCGCAGTGTAACTGTAGATGGTACTACCTATACTATGGAAGAACCATTTATGGTAATAGCCACGCAAAACCCAATAGATCATGAAGGCACTTATCAATTGCCAGAAGCACAATTGGATAGGTTTTTGGTAAAATTAATTGTAGATTATCCAACACTTGAGCAAGAAGTACAAATGCTGCATAACCTTGGCTCTATGAAAAATATGCACAACCAAATAAGCAGTGTAAAACGTGTAATGAGCAAGCACTCTTTAGCGGCATTACGTAGCGTAGTAGAGCAGGTAAGGGTTGAACCAAACATCCTAGAATTTATTGCAAAAGTAGTTGGCGATACTCGTAATCATCCAGCATTATTTTTAGGTGCAAGCCCAAGAGCAAGTATCGCTATTTTAAAAGCTAGTAAGGCATGGGCAGCATTAAGCGGTAGAGATTTTGTAACGCCAGAAGATGTAAACCGAGTAGCATGCCCTGTTTTACGCCATAGAATAAGCCTTACGCCAGAAAAAGAAATGGATGGTGTAGAAGCAGATGATTTGATAATGGAAATTTTAAAACACCACGAAATACCAAGATAGCAAATCCTACAGTAGCTCCAAAAATAATGAGAAAAGCAAAATACATAGCAGATGTTTTTTTAAGCCCAAGATTTTTCTGGGCTATAGGCATTTGTGTGGCATTGTTTGTAGCAAGCTTTTATTTATTGCTATTATGGCCTGTAGCATTAGTTGCAAGCCTTGTATTATCGGTTTTAACACTAGCAGATTATATATTATTATTTTTTAGAAA
>CAIXQW010000177.1 GCA_903921675.1 uncultured bacterium
TTCTTTATCTAAAATTATCTATATTCCCACTCGCCAAATTCTGTTTTCATAGCTACGCTTTTACCATCACCTGCTTCTACCCTACCAATAATTTGTGCATCAATATTAAACGATTTTGAAATGGCAATAATTCCATCAGCAGTAGCTTCATCCGTATAAATTTCTAAACGATTACCCATATTAAACACCTTGTACATTTCTGCCCATGGCGTATTGACAGTTTTTTGTATCAATCTAAAAATTAAAGGAGCAGGTAAAAAATTGTCTTTTACAATTTTTAAATTGTTGGGTATATAATGCAGACATTTGCTAGCACCGCCACCTGTATTGTGTATGATGCCTGCAATATTACTGCGATATTGCTCAAATATTTTTTTCATCACAGGTGCAAATGTTCTTGTAGGACTTAATAATAATTTACCTAAAGTCATTCCATTTTCTACAGTATCTAATACTTGATAAGGACCATTAAAAACTACATCTTTCGATAAATTAGGATCAACACATTCAGGATATTTTTCTAAATATATTTTATTGAGTAAATCGTGCCTAGCACTAGTTAATCCATTACTGCCAATGCCACTATTATATGCTGTTTCGTAGCTTGCTTGTCCATAACTAGCAAGACCAACTATTACATGGCCAGGTTTAATATTGCTTGGGTCAACTACATCTGCTCTTTTCAGGCGCGCAAAAGCCGTGTAGCCAACATCTATGGTACGCACTATATCTCCAACATCAGCAGTTTCTCCACCAGCCATGTGCAACTCTACTCCATAAGTTTTCATTTGTTGTGCAAATTCTTCCGCACCTTGAATAATGGCTGCAATAGCTGCTGCATCAATTTTATTTTTGTTTCGCGCAATGGTACTGCTAATTACTATTGGCGTATCTACACCTGCGCAAAGCATATCATCAATATTCATTACCAATGCATCTTGTACTATGCCTTTCCAAATAGAAGCATCCTCAGTTTCTTTGTAATAAATATAGGCAATTGCTGTTTTTGTACCAGCAGTATCTGCATGCATTAAATTGCAATAGCTTTCATCACCACCTACATAGTCTGGCAATATTTTACAAAATGCATTTGGGTACAATCCTTTGCTTATATTGGCTATTGCCAAATGAACATCTTCTTTATCTGCACTTACACCTCTTTGTTTATATAAATCACTCATTGCTATTGATATATTATTTCTGTTCTTAAAATTGCTGCAAAAATGCAAAACAAAATTTACATTTGCGGAAATTATTTATGAAAGTTCATCACGACTTATCTTCTTTACCCACATTTCGCAATCCTGTTATTACAATTGGCACTTTTGATGGTGTGCATTATGGGCATCGAAAAATAATTGCACAATTAATAACAGAAGCAAAAAAAGTAAATGGAGAAAGCGTTGTTATTAGCTTTGAACCGCACCCTAGATTGGTAGTCAATCCGCAAGACAATACTTTGCGAATTTTAAATACATTGACAGAAAAAATAAATATTCTAAGCGAATTAGGCATTGATCATTTTGTGGTTGCACCTTTTACAAAGGAGTTTATGAATGAACCAGCGGAACATTATATAGAACATTTTTTAATTCATTATTTTCATCCGCGTACCATTATTATTGGCTACGACCATCAATATGGTAAAAACAGAGAAGGCAATTTGACCTTATTGGAAAAACTACAGCATAAATTTAATTATCATTTAATAGAAATTAAAAAACAATTATTAGACGAGATAAATGTAAGCAGCACCATCATTCGCAATAGTTTACAAGATGGTAATTTGCAAAAGGCAAATGAATTATTGCAACAAAACTATTCGCTAACTGGCACTGTAATTCATGGTGATAAACGTGGCAGAACCATTGGCTACCCTACTGCAAACATTGCCTTACACAACAAATATAAATTAATCCCAGGCAATGGCGTATATGCCATTAAAGCAATTTTCCAAGGGAGTGTATACAGCGGCATGATGAATGTAGGCACAAGGCCAACAATTGAAAGCACAGATACTGTTAGCTTAGAAGCACATTTATTTGACTTTAATAAAATGATTTACGATGAAAATATTACAATAGAATTAATAGAAAAAATGCGTAATGAATTAAAGTTTGATTCCTTTGACGCATTAGTTGCTGCTATAAAAAATGATGAAGTTAATGCTAGAACTATTTTGACTAAATTATAAATAATACAAACGAGTAATTAATTCTTTTAATAACCCTTCTGGGCTTGCAGTATTTTTCATACCTAATGCTTTAAGGTTATATTCTTTTATTAAATGTATTGCAGATTCTGTTTTTGCCAAGTTATATCTAGCTGCATAACCTTGATAATCTTTCACAAAAAAAGGTGGTACCTTAATAGCACTTGCAATTTCTCCTTGTGATTTATTGGCTACAAAATGATAAGTATATAATTGCTGAAACTTATTGAATAGAGTGCCTAAAACCAATACCATTGGGGCTTCTTTTGGGTTAGCATTGAAATAATTCAACATCCTAAATGTTTTATCTATATCTCCAGTAAAAATGGCTGTAGGTAAATCAAATACATTATAATCGTGGCTAATACCAATGTACTTTTCTATTAAAGCCTCTGTCAACTCCTTTGCATCTGGCACATTCAATAGTACTTTATCTATTTCATTAATTATTTTTTGCAAATCTGTACCTAAATACACACTCAAAGTATCAATCACTTTAGGCGTTGCACCAATCTTTTTTTCTGCCAAATAATTTGTAATCCAAGATTTAATATTATACTCTTTTATTACATCGCTAGTAAAATAAACACCTTGCTTCTGAATTAATTTTGGCAATGTGGTTCTACCATCAAACTTTTTATATTTATGTGCTATCACAAATATAGTAGTTGGAGTTGGCGATGCTAAATATACCTCTAGCTTGCTAATATCCTTCATGGTCTGCGCCTCTTTTAGCAATACAATTTGCCTTTCGGCAAACATTGGAAATCTTCTGCATGCACTAACCACATCACTCCAATTGGCATCTCTGCCATAGAATGTAGTGAGATTGAAATCTTTTTCTTCTGGTTTTAAAATATTGTTTTCTATGTAATCTGTAATCTTATCTATGTAGTAAGGCTCTTCTCCATCTAGCCCGTATACAGGGGAATAATTGCCTGCTTTAATACTTGCAAAAATTTCTTTTTCACTAATGCTATTTGCTTTTTTTGCCATTTTATTTTTTTACACGAAAGAAATATTTTCTTCTGCAAGCAAAGGTAAATTATTTAAGTGCAATAAAATTTGCGCTACTGTAACAACATCTTTACTACAATAAGTAGCTATGCGCGCTAAATTTTTTTCTTGCCAATATACACTACTTACTTGACTTCCATCTATATCATCTTTAGGCGTATCTATACCTAAAATAGTGGCAAGTAATTCCAAACTAGTATAATGTTTAAAATCGCCAAAGCGCCATAAATGCAATGTATCAATCAAAGGGTTCTCCCATGGTTTTCTGTTTTGCAAGTCTTTAAAAAAGAAAGGCAAATCTGCTTGATTGATAATAGCTCTGCGGCTGATATATGGCACATCAAATTCTTTAATATTATGCCCACAAAGAGAAAATGTATTGTCTATAAAAAATTTATTAAACACCTGAAAAACATCAACTAACAATTGCTTTTCATCTGTTCCTGAAAATTTTTTTACTCTAAACTTTTTCAATTCTGGATCTGTAAAGTAACCTAAACAAACACATACAATTCTGCCAAACTCGGCATAAATACCCGATCCATTATCAAAAGATTTTTTAAAATCTGTTTCTTCTTTAAATAATAATTTACTTTTCTTTTGCCAAAGCGCTTGCATTTTTGGCGACAAATGGTCATATGAAGCAACAGAAGATGCTGTTTCGATATCTATAAACATTGTTTTATGGAGAGGTGCTGTCAAAATATTTTAATTTTATTAGTGCAAAATAAAAAAACTTACGCAAATGACTGCAATTTCTAATTAAATAATTAGAAAAAAAACACTAGGAATTTATGAGTTATCTATTTTTTGATATTACGTTTGCAATTGTCTACCAAAAGTTGAAGAAAATAAAATATTTTCAATTTTAGCATTATTATTTATTGAAAATTTTCTTTTAGATAAGAAAAAATTATTGGCTTACACAGCAAAGCATAAAAAGACAGTGTAAAAAAGCGGCACAATACCTAGCTATTTTATAAAGATAGAAAATATCAAGGCAAATAAAATGATATTGCCTGTTTCTTAAAAATTTCATTACAATTACAACAACTTTTGGCGAAGTATAGGGAAGGCATATTTTTTTTGACAACATTCATAAAGATGGCACTATCTGCATAAGTCAGCACCAATACCAAGTATAAACTCGGTATTGGGTTGAAAAATCTAACATTCTTTCTTTTGTTTATTTCTATGCAAAAAAACAATTTTAGCCATTCATTGCATTTATAATTGCAACAAAACTCTCTGCCTTCAATGCCGCACCACCTATCAAACCGCCATCTACATCTGCTTGGCTAAATAACTCTTTTGCATTGGCAGCATTACAACTACCTCCATATAAAATAGTAATTTCATTGGCTACATCTGCACCATATTTATCAGCCAATAAACTACGTATAAAAGCATGCATATCTTGTGCCTGTTGTGTACTAGCTGTTACACCTGTACCAATTGCCCAAATAGGTTCGTATGCAATTACTACTTTTATAATCTCAGCAGCATTCAAATGAAAAATACTTTCTTGCAATTGGGCAGCCACATATTCGTTTTGTGTATTTGCATTTCTTATTTCTAATGGCTCGCCGCAACAAAATATTGGCATCAATTGTTTTGCCAAAATTGCATCTACTTTCAAGCGCAATAGTTCGTTAGACTCTGCAAAATATAGGCGGCGCTCACTATGCCCAATAATTACTGCACTTACACCACAAGCCATCAACATATCCAAACTAATTTCGCCAGTATATGCACCACTTGGCTGATAATAACAATTTTGTGCACCAACAAGCACTTTCGCATTTCCCCAAGAGGCAACAGCTTTATTTACTTCTGAGAGATGTGTAAAAGGTGCACAAAAAACCACTTGATTGTTACCGCTAATTGCAGGATTGAAAGTTGCAATTTCATTGATTAATGCAACGCCTTCTGCAGGTGTAAGATTCATTTTCCAATTGCCAGCTACAATATTTTTTCTCATCTTCATCAATTGATAATATAATTATTTCATTTCCGATTTTTTTGTCACAGTATCAGTTGTGGTTTTTTCGTCTGATTCTTTATCGTTTTTTTTACCATACGATTTACCGCTATTTAAAGCGTCTATTACTTCTTGTGTAATGTCTAAATCTGGATTTGCAAATAGAATAGTACTCGTTTTGGTGTAAGCCAATACAAAGTCGTAACCTTTTTCGTCAGCAAATTCTTCTAAGAAACCACGAATATCTTCTTGTAATTTTTTGTTGAATTTTTCTTGCTCTTTAATCAGCTGGCTACCATCGTTTTGTTTTTTAATTTCTAGTTCTTGCTGGCGCTGTTGCAATTTTCTAGCGATTGCCTCTCCTTGTTCTTGAGTAATAGTACCTGCTTGTGCTTTTTTCTGCAAATCAATATATTCGTTTTGCAAAGCTGTACCAAGTCTATCTATTTCGTTGCCCAATTTTTTATCTTGTGCATCAAACTCTGCTTTTTTCTTTTTAAAGAAAGTATAATTTTCTTCTAAAGTATCCAAATCTACATAAGCAATACTCATTCCACCTCTTTTTACAGCATCTGGTGTAGCACTTACTACTCTTGCTTTACGTGCACCTTTTCCTCCTTTTAAATGAAAGAAGCCTAATATACAAACACCTATAAAAGCTAGTATACTTAAAATTGTAGATAAATTTTTCATTCTATATTTTTTTAAATTGCAAGCGAAAGTAAATGTTTCGCGTTTTACTTTTTTATTTTTAAATAAAGATTAACGTATTATACAATTAAAACAACCCATTAATTTGTGCATTAATTTTTTCTACTACCATTGCCAAATCTGCTTCGTTTTCTGCAAAGTTTGTTTTATCGATATCTATTACTAACAATGGACCATCAGTGTAATGCTCTATCCAATTGTTGTAATGCTCATTCAATCTTTTTAAATAATCCAAGCGGATATTATCTTCGTACTCTCTACCACGCTTTTGTATTTGACCAACTAATGTAGGCACACTAGCTTTTAAATAAATTAATAACTCTGGTGGATTTACCAAATTTTTTAAAGTCTGAAAAAAGTTAGAATAATTTTCAAAATCTCTTTTACTCATCAAACCCATTTCGTGCAAGTTAGGTGCAAAAATATGTGCATCTTCGTAAATGGTTCTATCTTGAATGACGGTTTCTGAACCTTTTTGAATATTGATTAATTGATGTAATCTAGAATTTAAAAAGAAAATTTGCAAGTTGAAACTCCAACGTTGCATATCATTATAAAAATCGTTTAGGTATGGATTGTTTTCTACATCTTCAAAATTTGGAGTCCAACCAAATTGTTTTGCTAGCATTTGGGTGAGGGTAGTTTTTCCTGCGCCAATATTACCTGCTATTGCGATGTGCTTGATTTGCTTCTTTTTTGCCATTGCTTACGATGGATTTGCTTTGTTTTAGAAGCAGCGAAAGTAATAAAAAATAGGGGTAATGTTTTGAAAAAAAGGAGGCTTTTTTTGTTAGATATCCACAATTATTAGCAAGTAGCAAGTATTAAGTAGCATGTATCGGGTAATAAGACGCTAGGATCAAGTATTAAGTAACAAGAATTAAGTATTTAACACCAAGCTTATTTAGGCAGATACTAACATGAAACACTATACTTTAAACTTTGAAAAATAAGTAAAACCCTTAATAGTAGTGCACTCCTATCAACTTTCTAACTTCTTGAATGGTAACACTTGCACTGGCTCTTGCTTTTTCTGCGCCTTGCTTCATCATGCGTTGCAAAGTAGCTTCGTCGTTTTGCAAATCAATCGCTTTAGCTCTAATTGGTGCTACAAACTTGGCCATATCTTCGCCTAATTGTTTTTTTAAATCGCCATAGCGAATCACGCAATTATTATAATCTTCATCAAATTTTGCAACTACATCTGGCGCACTTACTAGGTTTAATAATTGAAAAATATTCTGAATATAATCTGGCTTTGGCATATTTGGCGCTGTTGGGCCACTATCTGTTTTGGCTTTTTTTACTTTTCTAATAATATCTTCATCACTATCATTTAGGTAAATAGTAGCATTTTCGTTTTCGCTTTTGCTCATTTTACCTGTGCCATCCAAGCTTGGTACTTTTACTAATTCTCCTGCAAAGCCAAATGCTTTTGGTTCTGGAAAATAATCGCCATAGCGATGATTGAAACGATTGGCAAAGGTTCGCGCCATTTCTAAATGCTGCTCTTGATCTTTGCCCACAGGCACCAAAGTACCTTTATGAATAATGATATCGGCAGTCATTAAAGTAGGATATGTAAGCAAACCGGCATTTACATTGTCGGGATTAGCTCTAGCTTTTTCCTTAAAAGAAGCGGTTTTTTCTAACTCGCCTAAATAAGCCATTGTGTTTAGTAACAAATACAATTCTGGAATTTCTGGCAAATCGCTTTGTACATACAAGGCCACTTTTTCAGGATCTAAGCCGCATGCAATGTTTTCGGCTATTACTCTATACACATTTGGCTTTAGTGCTTTAGGGTCTGGATGGGTGGTTAACGAATGATAATCTGCTACAAAAAAATAGCAATTATATTCGTTTTGCATTTTAATATAATTTTTAATAGCCCCAAAATAATTACCTAAATGTAAATACCCTGTGCTGCGTATACCACTAACTACGATTTCTTTTTGCATGGCGCAAAGGTAAAATTTAATTGCGATATACGATTTTAGAATTGTTTATTTATTTGAGGGAATATTCGACTTTAATAAAACCATTTATTAAACAATTAAAA
>CAIXQW010000178.1 GCA_903921675.1 uncultured bacterium
CCCTCTTGTTCAAAGATTTGTTTGTCCATTAAGTCTGAAATTTCAGAAGCTAATTTTGCGATTTCTTTCTTTTTTTGCTCAATTAAAGAGCTTGTTTTATTTGACATATTTTAATAATTTACTTGTTTAACAAAGTTACTAACCACCAACATAGTGTTCCCAGAATTTTGGCAGACGTGCATTTAATGAACATTTATCCTGAGTTCAGCAGTAGTACTTTTTATGGACTTTTGTACTTTCAATCCTCCACTTCGGCAACAAATCGCCGCAATAATTGGCCTTTCATAAGCAAAACGATCACGATCGTATTTGAAAAGTTTAAGAGCGTAGTTCGGTATGCTGTTTAAAGAGCACACATAATTTTTATAATTGAAGCCCTCTGATTTGGCATCACCAACCATATTTGGATCGATAAACCAATCTACATTTGCCAAACGTGTATCGATTCTCCAAAAACTATAAGCAGAGAACTGACAACAAAGTTTTATGGTTTGTATTTCAAAATCCCAAAAATCTAAGAAATAAGGATAAGTTTGCATAAAACTAAAAATGTTGCTGTGTGCAAACACAGCATAATTTTCAGGGCAGAGTAAGCCGTAAGCAGCAATTGTCAAATCTCTGTCGTCATAATCGTATGTAATGTGCCATAAATAGCGACTGGTTTTAACTGGTTTTTGTTCTAGGCGGCCGATAAAATTATCGGTTAAAATACTTGTAGATTTATACATAATTTCTCAATTGATTAGACAATAGAAATCAACCACCATAGCGGCGTGATCTTATTTATCTAATAGGAGAACATTATGTTACGTTTTCATGAGTGCAATATTACTGCTCTAGTTTGTAGCCTATGTAATAAGTGAAATTATTTTGAGTTTTTTTATTTAACCAAGTGTTAATTTAATAAAAGGCAAGTCCTAAATTTACATATTAGCAGAATGGTACTCTTTTCAATTTATTATAAAATTTCCTTCCATCCATAAGTCACCATATGGATTATTTTCAAATTTAATATTTGCCAATTCATATTCATTTAATAAGTATCTTCTATTTGTAGGCAGTCTGGAATTTTCTTCTTTTGTTATCCATACAATTGATTGTTTTTGAAATATTTTTAATACACTATCTTTATCAAATGCATTTAAAATTTCTTCAAATAAGTCACTGACTGGAAATTGATGCTCATGGATAAAAATATTTCGACCACTTATCCCATTTATGATCATTTCAGCTCTTGGTTGATCCTTCCATTGTAATCTGAATAAATCAATATTAAATTGCTGAGCAATAACTAAAGCACTTGAACTTGCTTTTGGTGGGACTAGGGTGCCACAATGTTTCAATATCCATTTTAGAGAAGCTCGATACTCACTTAAAAATCTTTTTTCTAAAATTGAATTACTAGTTAAACCTGCAATATTTGCATTATAATTATTAATTGTTGGCCAATAGAGGTCAGTGAATTTTTCATAAATATTATTTATTGTTAGTGGCATATTTTAATTGTTTAATATTATTTAGTAAAAAACTATTCGATAAATTTTAATATTGCTTAACTCAAGAATTAAATTCAATCCATTCTGCAAATATTAATTGAAGTGGTGGTGATCCTATTCTTGTATGTGGTATAGTTTGGCTGATTGTTTTTATGCTGAATAATTCTTGTTGTTCTTGCGTAATATTAACTTGATCTAGTAAAAACTTTTTAACCTTTAATGCCGTAAAAATAGTTTTTATCTCACTATACAAGAATCTGTCTGTATTATGATCATTATTTTGAACAGCAATGACAGCATTTTCAAATGTAACCTCATTCTCAGTACATAAATCATAAAACTCATTATTTTTACAATTCAGTAATAGTATTTGAATGTCCCCATTTTGGTATAGAGAAATTGTTTTTTGAGGAGGTGGGTTATCCTGAATAATGTTAATCAAATTTAATTTTTGATTTGATGGCAAATTTTCAAAATTCAAATTTTCAAAATTCTCTTTATCAAATAAATCAAATCCCATGTCACGAAGATCCAAGATTTCATTTGGAGCTAGAGTTCCCTTTTGATCAGGATATAAATAATTGAAGAAGTATTCATTATTCAGAATTTTTCTAATTTTATCATTCGTAAGAGGAGTTTCACTTTGAAGAACTTCTTGATAGGCCCAATCAACTTCTCTAATAGGATTTAATCGGGTGCTAATTGTAAATTCTTCTACCAGTTCATAGCCTTCATTTTTTAATCTTGTTACACAATTATGTGCATTTAGAATTTGAATCAAATTACTATCAGTTAATATAAAAAGATTTGGAATAATTGTATTTCCATTATTTTCAGTAAATATTTTTGTCACTTCAAAATCATCTCCAGAACAAGGATACCAGCATTTTATATACTTTGGGTCTTTTAAAATTTTTAATAACTTTTCTGTCATATTTTTTATTTTATTA
>CAIXQW010000179.1 GCA_903921675.1 uncultured bacterium
AATTTTTTTGGAGGTAGAAAGAAATTAATCACTACATCTACCTAAAGAATAATACCAATCAGTGATATTATTTCTATCAATTCTAAACCTTCTCTTACCTTTGCAGTCTATCACAAGCAATGAAAGTTATTTATATAGTTTTTACAACCGTACTGTTTTTATTTTACCAATCTGCAACAGCACAAGAATTACAACAAACCATTCGGGGTACTATAACAGATAAGTTTACTAAGGCCCCAATTAGCAATGTTCAGGTTTCTGTAAAAGAAACTAAAAACATAAATAGTATTAGCAATAACTCAGGAGAGTTTAGTTTACAATTGCCCATTGGCAGACATACCATCATTTGCATTAAAGAAGGTTTACAAACTGTTTCATTTAGCGATATAATTTTAAACAGCAGTAAGCAGGTAATATTAAATATAGAAATGGAGGAGCGTATTAAAAGTAAACTGCAAGGCATTACTGTAAAAGGCGCTAAGACAAAAGATAAAGCCATCAACGAAATGAGCCTAATAAGCACTAGGCAATTAAGTGTAGACGAAGCGAATCGATATGCAGGAAGCCTAGGCGACCCGGCTCGTATGGCGCAAAACTTTGCTGGTGTGCAGAGCAATGGTGATAGACGCAATGATATTATCATAAGAGGCAACAGCCCACTAGGTGTAAGTTGGCGAGCAGAAGGAATTGAAATCCCCAACCCTAATCATTTTAGTGGCATTGGCACAACTGGTGGCGCTATTAGTATTTTGAACAATAATAATTTAAGCAACAGCGATTTTCTAACAGGAGCTTTTGCACCGCAATATGGCAATGCATTAGCAGGAGTATTTGACTTGAAATTAAAAAATGGCAACAATCAAAAGCATGAACAACTTTTACAATTTGGCATGAATGGTTTGGAGTTAGGTGCAGAAGGTCCGCTAAGTATCAAGAACAAATCTTCTTATATTATAAATGCTAGATATAGCACTTTGCAATTATTTGATGCATTAAAAATAAACCTAGGATCCAATGCCCAAGCAAATTACAGAGACATTACTTTTAAAATTCATCTACCTACCAGTAAATTTGGTTCATTTGATATTTGGAATGTTGCAGGCTACAATATTACAGCTAGTTATAGCAAAAATTATGATACAACTGGCAAAAAATTAAATCCAAGACCAAAAGGATTTGATACTTATTTTGATAATTGGATGAGTGCCACAGGATTTAACCATCAATATAATTTTAATAGTTCTACGCTTGGCAAATTTACTTTTGCATATACTACTGCAGGCAATGCAACACATGTAGATAGTTTGTACAACAACGAATCTCAAAAATTTAATTGGCTAGATAGAGTCTATAAAGACCATCGCTACAATTTCAATTATCAAATTAATAAAAAATGGAGCAGCCAACAGCAAACTCAATTGGGAGTGTATTATAGCTATTTAAACCTAAACATTAATGATAGCATTTGGTGGAACACATTTAAAGTTTATGTGCCATTATTGAGTTATAGTGGAAAAACAAATTTGATTCGCGGTTTTATTCAACACCAATGGAAACCCAATGATAATTTGACAATTACGGGTGGACTTCATGCTCTGTATTTTGGTTTAAATGGCAGTAAAGCTATAGAACCTCGCTTTGCCGCTAAATGGAATATCAATCAAAATATTTCTTTGTCTGCAGGATATGGTAGCCACCACCAATTGCAACCTTTTACTACTTATTTTTATAATCGCACAGGGGCAAATAGCCTGAAAGATTCTCTTACAAATTTGAATCTTGGTTTGATTGGCAGCCAACATTTTGTAACTGGAATTGATATATTGCCATGGAAAAATTATAGAATTAAATTAGAATTGTATTATCAAAAAATAACTGGTGCTGGTGTAGAAAATAAACCAAGTAGTTATAGCACTTTAAACGAAGGTGCATTTTACTACATGATTCCCAAACCATACTGCACTAATAATGGTAAGGGTTATAATATTGGTAGCGAATTGACAATTGAAAAATTTTTCGGCAATCATTTTTATTTTTTAGTCACTGCAAGCATATATGACAGCAGGTATTTAGCAAGTGATAATATTTGGAGAAAAACAGCATTTAATGGCAGCTGGACTTATACCTCATTAGGAGGATATGAGTGGACTATACATAAAAACAATAAACTTTCTGCCAACTTGAAAATAGCTGCATTAGGTGGCAGATTGCATTCTCCAGTAGATATTGCGCAAAGTATATTGTATGGAGAAACTAGATTAGATGAATCTAGTGCTAATGCTTTAACCCTGCGCTATCCGAATTATTTTAGGCCAGATATTAAAATCAGCTATAGAATGAATCATAAAAAGATTTCTCATGAATTTGGAGTAAACATAGATAATTTTATTAATTACCAAAATGTACAAAGCATAGAATACGACAAAGTACGCAACAATATTGGTTATAGTTATCAAAATGGATTGTTTCCAGTAGTACAATATAGAGTAGAGTTTTAAAAGTATACCTTACTCAATTTATAAGTGTATTCTGCAAAGGGTAATTGTAAACTTTATATTAATTAAAACTAGGTTCAAATTCTATTTCTTCCTTTGGTTGTTCCTCGCACCACTCTACAATAAAATTATTTCTTCCTTCGCCAAGCATTATACTCATGTATTTTTGTTGTGTCATTTCTAGCAATGCTAAAAAATTAAAAATGGCATGTATACGTGTTTCGCAACTTTGGAATATTTTTTCGAATGCTACTCTTCTATCTTTAGCCAACCATTCTTTTAAAAATTTTCTCTGACCATCCATTGTGTAATTGTACTTAACCACCACATGTTCTGGTTTAGCAAGCCTATCATGCATGCGTTTCATTATTTTTTCGTAGCTCTGAAACAATTTAAATAATGTTACACTTTGAATTTCTGTTCCCTCACTCATGGCCTCTCCTACAGCTGCTAATTCTCGCATAATATTGCCGCGCTTCTGCATCATGGTTCTTTCTGCTTCAAGAAGTTTCATTTCTTCGCTAGCTTCTTTAAAACGCTTATATTCTAGTATTTTATCAATCAACTCTTTACGCGGATCTATTTCATTACCCTGCTCATCCACCTCTTTACGTGGCAATAGCATTTTAGCTTTAATGCGCATTAAGGTACTTGCAAATAATATAAATTCGCTAGCCATTTCTATATTCAAAGTTTCTAACTCGTGAATATATTTTAGAAAGTCCATTGTGATTGCGGTAATAGGAATATTATAAATATCTATTTCATCTCTTTCTATAAAAAAAAGTAATAAATCAAAAGGGCCCTGAAACTGAGGCAATTGAATACTATAAGATTGTTGTATGGCCATGTGCTTACTATGGTGTGAAAAAAAACCCCTAACAACCTGTTAGGGGCAACAAATATAATAAAAGGCATTGGTATTACAATTTAAATGCACCACTCAATCCAATAGTGTGCATATATTGTGTTTTAGGTAAATAAATTGAAAGTAATGAGTATTAAAATGCACCCAATGCTGATGTTCATAGATAAACTAAAATAGAAAAACCCAAGCTATTTACATTTTTCTGCAATATGGCTAACACAAATAATCTATAAATACACCGAAACGAGTTTTGTAAATAATGTTTTTGAAAATTATTATTTGATATTCTGCTGTTTACATTGCTCCTAAACCAAAACGTAAAGTTTTTACAGCATCTACAGCAAATCCTGCTTCGCTATCACGAATTAAACATTTATTCCTTAATTTTTTAGTCATGTATGCTATAAAGAATATAAGTAAAATTTAAGTTAGCTTTTGGTTTATATAAAGTACCATTGCCCAAAGGAATAATACCTATGAAGCTATTTTTATTCATCTGATTCAATTAATATTTTATTTTTTATTGAACCAGTTTTTCATTCTTTAACAAATCACGAATTTCACCTAATAATATTTCCGAAGAGGAAGGATCTGGTGCTGCATTTGGATCTTTCTTTAATAAGTTTTTGATAATCATGTAGCATACCAATGCAACAATTGTAAAAGTAATAATAGAACCAATAAAGGTACCATATTTTAAAGCTACTTCAGGAGTTGCCTTAGTAATTACAGTTCCTGCACCATCTTTAACTTCTGCAACCCCTTGAATAATAACGTATTTTTTATCGTTAAAGTCTACCCCTCCAGTTAAAACACCCACAAGTGGCATAATCAACCCATCAATAAATGATTTAACAACAGATGCAAATGCGCCACCAATTACAACACCTATTGTAAGGTCTGCTAAATTGCCTTTCACAGCAAATTTTTTGAAATCCTTAAAAAATCCCATATAAAAAAAATTATTTTTGAACTATAAAAAAATGAAAAATATTAGACTTATCCAAATACTATTGCAAACAAAATGATAAAATAGAAATACAGCAAAATCAATGGCATTATAACTATTTGAGTTCTTCCGTTTTATGATAAAATAATATAAATACTAACCAAGCAATAAATGTCAAAGCCGCAGCACCATATAGGGCAAAACTTTGGCCATAACTAACTAAATACGCTGCAACAATCGGGGGAATTGCCTGCCCTATACTTTGTATACTTTGGTTAATACCAGCTATTTCGCCTTGCTTTTCTGGCCCTGCACTATTACTTACAAGTGTATTTAAATTGGGGGAAAGCAACCCTTGATTAATAGCGATTAATGGGGAGGCTAGATATAATAACCATAGCATATTTGCCGGAGGCAAGGTTAAAATAATAAATGCCAATGCTAATCCAATACCAGTAATTTTTAAAATAGTAGCAGAAGGAATCTTAGTTAATTTTCTACTTAAAAACCCTTGTGTAAAGGCAATAAAAATTCCAATAAATGCAAAATAATCACCTACACTACTTTGTGTAAATTTAAATTTATCTATTAAAAAAACCTGAAAAAATGTAGTAAACATTGTAAAACCAAGCGTTAAAAAAAATACTACCGTAAACAATATTCGGGCTTGCCGCATAGAAAATGCTTTGCCTAAATTTATGAAGCCTTGAAAAAGATTAATCGGCTTTGTGCTTTTTACTACTAACGTTTCAATGTATAAATATACAACCATTATAATGTTGATGGCACATAATAAAGCCGATACGATATATGGTGTTTCATAATTAAACCAACTTACTAAACTTGGGTCTGCTAATTTACCACCAATGTATGGCCCAATGATAAAGCCCAAACCAAAGGCTGCACCTATCAAACCAAAGTTTTTTGTTTTTGTTTCTGGTGTACTAATATCTGCAATGCTGCTAAATACAATGGCAATATTCCCTCCAGTAAATCCATCCAAAATTCTACTTACAAATAGCAGCCATATTAAATTGTAATGCACTCCTACCGCAAATAATACATAGCCAATCAAAGTGCCAATTAAAGAAACAATGAGTACTTTTTTTCTGCCTAATTTATCTGCCAATGCGCCTAAATACGGCGCCCCGAAAAACTGGGCTAATGGAAAACTAGCAATTAAAAATGCATAAATAATAGTTCGATGGTGAATAGCTTCCTTCATGGCAATAGCCATATTTTGTGGTGCAATTCCTGTGAAGTCCAATGGCATCAATCCATTTTTTAAATCTAAAAAAAGCGGTGCTACAATTGGAATCACAATGGTTACACCAAGCAAATCTATAAATACGGTTAATAATAAAGTGGCTAAAATTTTTTTTCGTTGCGAATCATTTAAATTTTTTTCAGGCATAGCGCGAAGATAATCTAATGCCAACATAAGCCAAATTATAATATATGCTATATTGTAACCTATCAGAAATCTATAAATTTAGCATAAAAATCCAACTTTTTTGTAATCTTATTTTTTTTATTAACTTTGCACATGGCAATCAAAACTAAGATTTACACACAAGGGCTTACATTTGATGATGTATTATTAATGCCCAATTACTCGGATGTATTACCACGCGAGGTAAACATTTCCACTCAACTTACAAAAGATTTAAAATTAAATATCCCATTGCTGAGTGCTGCAATGGATACTGTAAGCGAAACCAACTTGGCAATTGCATTGGCTCGTAGTGGTGGCATAAGTATGCTACACAAAAACATGACCATTGAGCAGCAAGCAGAGCAAGTGCGCAAAGTAAAACGTAGTGAAAGTGGCATGATTATAGACCCAATTACTTTGCGACCAGAGCAAACCATCGGTGATGCCTTTAAAATAATGAAAGAGCAAAAAATTGGCGGTTTCCCTGTAATTGATGCCAATCATAAATTAGTAGGAATATTAACCAATAGGGATTTGCGTTTTGAAAAAAATACTAAATTATTGGTAAAAGATGTTATGACCAAAGACAACTTAATTACTGCTCCTGCTGGCACTGATTTAGTAAAAGCAGAAAAAATTTTACAAAATTATAAAATAGAAAAACTACCTGTAGTAGATAAAAATAAAAAGCTAATAGGCTTAATTACTTTCCGTGATACGCAACAATTAAAAAGTTTTCCAAATGCCAACAAAGATGGTTTTGGCAGATTGATGGTAGGTGCTGCAATTGGCATTACACCAGATGTATTGCAACGTGTAGAGGCATTAATACACTCTAATGTAGATATTGTAACATTGGATAGCGCTCATGGGCATAGCAAAGGAGTAATAGATACTTTAAAATTGGTAAAAAGAACATTTAAAAAACTTCCTGTAATTGCAGGCAATATTGCAACTGCCGCCGCTGCGCAAGCATTAGTAGCTGCTGGTGCAGATGCAATAAAAGTAGGTGTAGGTCCAGGCAGTATTTGTACTACACGTATAGTAACGGGTGCAGGTGCTCCGCAATTAACAGCTATTATGGAAGCCGCTAATGCAATTAAAAAATCTGGTGTACCAATCATTGCTGATGGTGGAATAAGGTATACTGGCGATTTAGTAAAAGCAATTGCAGCAGGCGCAAGCTCTGTAATGGCAGGTAGCATTTTTGCTGGTGTAGACGAAAGCCCTGGCGAAACAATTATTTTTGAAGGTAGAAAATTCAAAAGTTATCGTGGCATGGGCAGTGTAGAAGCAATGCAAGAAGGAAGCAAGGATAGATACTTCCAAGATGTAGAAGACGATATTAAAAAATTAGTACCAGAAGGTATTGTAGGCAGAGTACCTTATAAAGGAATGCTTGCAGAAGTAGTAACACAATTTGTAGGTGGCTTACGTGCAGGAATGGGCTATTGTGGTGCAAAAGATATAAAAGCATTACAGCAAGCACAATTTATTCAAATGACTGCTGCTGGTATGCGCGAAAGCCATGCACACGATGTAGTTATTACTAAAGAAGCGCCTAATTATAGTAGATAATTTTTTCGAGTAAAAACTGCCTAAAAATTTTAAGATACGCTAAACAGCTTTAAAAAATTGCTAAATACTATTGCATAATGAAATTAATATACGGTCTACTATTTTTTATTACTTCTACTACCATTTTTGCCTCTCCTCTAAAAATATCATTAATTACATGTGGCACCGGAGAGGAGTTATATGCAAGCTTTGGACATAGCGGCATTAGAATTATTGATAGTGCAAATCATATTGATGACATCTACAATTACGGCATGTTTAATTTTAGCGACCCGAATTTTTACATGAAATTTACTAGAGGAACTTTGCTATACTACTGTGCCAAGGAGCCAAGCGAACAATTTATGTATGCGTATCAAATGGATAAACGGGAGGTAAAAGAGCAGGTTTTAAACCTTACAGATACGCAGGCCACAGCTTTAAAAAAAGTATTAGATTTTAATAATTTAGACGAAAACAAATATTATAAATACGATTTTTTATTTAATAATTGTAGCACTAAGTTGCGCGATATTTTCGATTCTTTATTTGGAAAATCATTAGTGTATCAAACAGTATTGCCAAATGACAGCCTTACTTTCATGGGAATGCTGAATAGCTATTTACCAAATAAACATTGGGAAAGAATGGGTATAGATATTATTTTGTGTAGCAGAGTAAATGAGAAAATGACAAATAGAGAATCGATGTTTTTACCAGAATGGTTGAGTGATAATTTTGCGGCAGCTACTATTAATGGGCAGCCTTTAGTAAAAGAAACAAGAATTTTATTGCCTGATGGAGAAATAAAAACTAAAGAGCCAAACACTGCATTGTGGTTAATGAGTGCTATTGGTATTTTATTTGGTTTAATCAGTTTTTGGAAACCAAATATTGGCCTTTGGAAAGTTTTTGATGCATTGTTATTTAGCACTTTGGGGCTGTTAGGATTTTTCTTTTTGTTTATGTGGTTTGGCGCAGATCATGTAGAAACCAATCATAATGGATGTTTGCTATGGGCATTGCCAACGCATGTTGCATTTGTATACCTTGCAGTAAATAATAAAATAAAAAAATATGCTACAATATCACTAATACTATGCTTGCTTTCTTTGCTAATTATTCATCCATTTATACAAAGCACTGCTTTAGAAATATATCCAATTATTGCATTGATTGCTATTCGTCTGTATCATCATTCTATATGGAAAAAAAATTAGTTACAAGCGATAAGTACCCGCACCAATTTTATTATGTAGTTGGTAATGGAGACAAAACAATTTTATTAATTCATGGCTTTAGCGAAGATCCTAGAATATTTGCAGAATTGGTTACACATTTTTCTAAAGAATACACAATTATTTTGCCCAACTTACCAGGTAGTGCAAGCACAGTATGTATTGCAGATATGAGCATAGAAAGCTTGGCAGATTATTGCCATACCATTTTACAAGAAAATAAATGCGTAAAAATAGTTATTGCTGGACATAGCATGGGTGGCTATATTGCTTTAGCTTTTGCAAAAAAATATCCTGACAATATCTTAGGTATTTGTAATATTAACAGCAATGTATTTGCAGACTCTGCAGAAAGCAAAGGATTGCGCAACCGCAGAATAAAAATTGTGCAAGATGGTGGCAAAGATGCCTATTTTGCTAATATGGTAAAAAGTTTATATGCAGAAGAAATTGTAAATTTACATCCCGAAAAAATTGAGAATCATTTAGCGCAAAGCAAAGAACTATCTGCAGATGCAGTTGTAGCTTATCATACTGCCATGCGCGACAGGCTAGATTTTGCAGCATGGGTAAGCAATTGCAACAAACCATTTCAGTTTATTATTGGCAAAAACGATACTACATTGGCATTTGAAAAGTTAATGGAGCAAACTATTATACCAAATATAACGTTTATTTGGATAAGCAAAACAGGCGGGCATATGAGTATGGTAGAACACAGCAAAGAATTAGCCTATCATTTGCAATTCTTTGCAACATATTGTGCCTCGCAATAAAGAATAAGCTATAATTTTATATCGTAATGAAGAAGTTTTTTTTATTGGTAATAATGACAGTTGGATTTTGCATTACATCTAATGCAACACACACTGTAGGTGGTGAATTTGTATATGAAAATATTGCAGCAAATACATATAGAGTTACATTCTATTTATTTCGAGATTGTTTAAATGGAAGCGTTGACGCTTTAGCAGATGATAAAAAATCTTCATTTGGTGTATACAATACAACAAATGGCAATTGGGTAGACAGAAAAAATATAGACAATGTTGCTGAAATTACCCCAGTACCAAGCAGTTTTGTAAATGATTGCATAACCAATGCTCCACCAATTTGTCTTAGTTTATTAAAATTTCAATTTATAATTGTATTACCAGATACCACAAGCAGTTATGTAATTTTGTATCAGCGATGCTGTAGAAATCAAGCCGTAAATATTCAAAATAATAATGGCTCTTCTTTAGGTGCAACTTTTTTTACTTCCATCAACCCTAGCTTTGGCGCCAATAATTCTGCGGTTTTCAAAAATTACCCCCCTCAAATCATTTGCATCAATAATAATTTATATTATGACAATAGTGCATTAGACCCAGATGGGGATAGTCTTAGTTATGAACTCTGTGAGGCCAAAGACATGAAAAATAAAGATGTTGCAAACCCCGGCATTGGCAACTTAACACCACCTCCCTTCCCAAATATTGCTTACCAATTTGGATTTAGTAGTGCAAATCCAATGAAAGGTAATCCAAATATTACAATAGACCCTAAAACTGGTTTTATTACAGGCAAACCAACTTTAACAGGCAGATTTGTAATAACTGTTTGTTGCAATGAATGGAGGAATGGAGTTATTATTAATACAAACAGACGAGATTTTCAATTTGAAGTTACAAATTGTAGTAAATCTGTAATTGCAGATATGCCATCCTTTACCGATGAACCATATGTATATATCGCAGCGTGCGATACTACTTTTGTGCAATTTAAAAATAATAGCAAAGGAGGTTTTGCCTACCATTGGGATTTTGGTGTAACTTCAAGTAATGCAGATACAAGTAATTTATTCGAACCTACTTTTAATTATCCAGATACAGGCACTTATATTGTAGAACTAATAGTTAACCCTGGTAGCACCTGTCAAGATTCCATTTTTAGAAAAGTAAAGGTTTACCCTAAATTTAATGCAAATTATACATATAACGGACTTCTTTGCCCTAACGAACCAATTCAATTTACGGATAGTACTTGGGGCAGTTTAGCTATTGCAAATAGATGGCAATGGAACTATGGTGATGTAGGTGTAGATACCATCCAAAACCCTGTTCATGCATTCCAACCTGGCGTATATAATGTGCAGATGGTAGCCAAAAATAATTTTGGCTGCTCGGATACAAGTAACCAAAAAATAAATATAAAGCCTGTTGTCGTGCGTACAACTGCAGACACTATCGTAATGAAAAATGTAAATGTAAATATCTTTAGTAGTGGCGCTACAAGTTATATATGGAATCCAACCTTATATTTAAATGACCCAACAATTTGTTGCCCTGTTTTTAATTTCCCCGATACTGGCAGATACACTTATACTATCAAAGCCACAACTAAAGAAGGATGTACAAATACAGATACCATTAATTTTATTGTAGTTGGTTCTCCTGTTTTATTAGTTCCAAATGCATTTAGCCCAAATGGCGATGGTATCAATGATATATTAAAAATTATTCAAGGTGGGTATGGAAGATTAAATTACTTTAGAATATTTAATAGATGGGGCCAACAAATTTTTTATAGCGTAAATTTAAATCAGATGTGGGATGGCACTTACCTTGGTAAGGAATGCTCTCAGGACACCTATTATTGGACAGCAAGTGCCTATAATATACTTGGTCAAACTCTACAATTACAAGGTGATGTAATCTTAATGCGATAATTAATTCTAAACAATTTATTTACTATTTGCTGTAAATATTCTACTTTTCCAATCTTAAAAAAAGTAGATATGCAAAAGACAATTTTAATTACTGGAGGCACTAGCGGATTTGGCAAAGCCATCGCTTATTTATTTGCAAAGCATGGCTACAATATTATTATTACAGGCCGTCGTCAAGAAAGATTGTTCGACATTGCCCAAGACATAAATATCCAATTTGATGGAATTCAAATTCAAACATTGTGCTTTGATGTAAGAGATAGAGAGGCAACTATAAAAGCAATTAGTAATATTGATAAAGTACTTTTTCCAACAATAGATGTAATTGTAAATAATGCTGGCTTGGCAGCTGGCCTTGGCACAATAGATGAAGGCAACTATGCTGATTGGGATGCTATGTTAGACACCAATGTAAAAGGCTTATTAAATGTAAGTAAAGAAATAATTCCGCAATTAATAGCACAAGGTTTTGGGCATATCATAAATATTAGCAGCATTGCAGGCAAAACAGTTTACCCAAGAGGCAATGTATATTGTGCTAGCAAATACGCAGTAGATGCGCTTACGCAAGCTATGCGTATAGATTTATTGCAACATAGCATAAAAGTTACTAGTATTAATCCTGGTGCTGCAGAAACTGAGTTTAGCATAGTACGCTTTAAAGGCGACGAACTAAAAGCAAAGCAAGTGTATGATGGCTTTACACCTTTAAATGCCAACGATATAGCAGACGCTGTTTATTATGTAGCCAACTTGCCTGCTCATGTTTGTATTAACGATTTAACAATTACTTGCACTACACAAGCTAATTCGCATTATAGTATTAAAAACCTTTAATTTTTAATTAAGATAAATATAGATATCTTTAAACTATAATGAATTATCTTGAAAAATCTTTATACCATATTTTTATTAATTACTTTTTGCAAAATAAGTTTGGCACAGGATATACCTACCCCATCTTTATTTTGTGATAATGATTCTACCAAGAAAAAAACAATTGAATTAATAAATGCAAAACGCACTGAAGGATTCCTATTGCTAGAAGGTGGTTTTTATCAGTTGGATAATAATTCAATATTACCCATCATGGTGCACTTAGATCAAAAAACAATTTATCATTTTTTGGTGGTTGGGCAAACAGATTTGGATTTTTTAGAAGTAGGTCTTGGACACGAAGCATTTGGCACAGATGAAGTGCAAGACAGGATAAGAAAAAACCGAGATCATACTTATTTTACCAACTTTACTTATGTGCCACCCTTTTCCGGAAATTACTTACTATCTGTTACAGAACGATGTAAAGGTAAAAAGAAATTTTCTACGGCTATCTATTTAATGGTAAAACCTAAAAAATTGAATTTGAACTAGTATTTCTCTCTATTTTGTAGGCTGTTTTCGTTTACCAATTTTATCTAAACTATTTCTATAAATGTACTTTATCATACATACATCTTGGCATACAATTATATAGGTTACAGGACTTGAGGAATGAAAATACTAACAGGTTAGTAGGTGTTATCCAGTTTTAGTATTTGTTAGCAATTTTTTTAAGAGGCAATATTATTGAGAGTAACAATTGTCAACAAATACTTACATCGTTTCGGCATTTCTAATGCCGATTCTGGGTATATTTGCAACTATGCATTTTTCTATTGCCCTACTAGCAATTTATACGCTTGGTTTTTGGTGTTTTATTCAAATTTTTTATTATTTATTCTTCTTTTTAAGATTAGTATTACATAAAAATTATTCCGCAGCTGCAGATAGCCAAGAACATTTTTCTATTATCATTTGTGCTAAAAACGAAGAAACGAACATAAGTAAGCATTTAGAATATTGGATTACGCAGCAATACCATAATTTAAATGGCGAACCAATGTATGAAGTAATTTTGGTAGATGATAATAGCGACGACGGTAGCAATTATTTATTCCAAGATTTGGCGCCAAAATATAAGCACCTTCGTATAGTATCTTTGCGCCAAGAGGCTAAAGGAATTAGAGGTAAAAAGTTTCCTTTAAGCATGGGAATCAAAGAAGCCAAATACGAAAATTTATTGCTCACAGATGCCGACTGTGCCCCTGCTAGTAACCTATGGTTGCAACAAATTGCTAATAGTTATCAAAAACAAAATACACAAGTTGTTCTAAGCTATGGTGCCTACAGAAAGTACAATGGATTTTTAAACAAATGGATTCGCTGGGAAACTGCTATGACTGCTATGCAATATTTAAGCTATGCCTTGGCCAAAATTCCATACATGGGTGTGGGCAGAAATTTGAGCTATAAAAAAGAATTATTTATTGCTAACAAAGGTTTTAGTAGTCATACTCATTTACTAAGTGGCGATGATGATTTATTTATCAATCAAGTAGCTAATGGAAAAAATACCCGTATTAATATCAACCCTAATGCATTTACTTACAGCGAACCAAAAAAAACTTATGATGCTTGGTTTTTTCAAAAGCGGAGACATTTAACAACCGGAAAATATTACAAAGGCATTCATCAGTTTTTTTTAGGCTTATTTTCTGCATCTCATTTTTTATTTTTTGCAGCATTTATTTGGGCTTTGTTTTATCCTAAATTTTATATCATCACAGCAGGTATTTTTATTATTAGATGGATAGTACAATATATTATTTTTGCCATTTGCTTTAAAAAATTAGGAGAATACGATTTAATACCTAGTATATGGTTGTTTGATATTTATACTTTAATTTACAACATTAGAATGCTGCCAGCATTATTTACAAGCAATAAAGAATGGAAATAATAGAAAAATATTTTGCCGATTTTACACCGCATCAGTTGGAGCAATTTTATGCTTTAAAAGATTTATACACACAATGGAATGATAAAATTAATGTCATCAGCCGTAAAGATATTGAAAGCCTTTACGAAAAACATGTATTGCATTCTTTAGCTATAGCTACCACCTTCGATTTTGTGCCAGGTACAAAAATTATTGACATTGGCACAGGTGGTGGTTTCCCAGGTATTCCATTAGCAATATTTTTTCCAGAAGTAGAATTTTTATTGGTAGATAGTATTGCAAAAAAACTAAAAGTAGTAGATGGTATAGCCAATGCATTGCAATTAAAAAACATAACTACCAGATGGAGCCGCGTAGAAGATTTAAAAGAAAAATTATATTTTGATTTTGCAGTTAGCCGCGCAGTAGCACCCTTAAAAGATTTATGGAAATGGGCATTGCCAGTTGTAAAAAAAACAGGTATCAACGAAATGGCGAATGGTTTGATTTGCTTAAAAGGTGGCGACCTGCACCAAGAAATTAGCGAAAGCGGCACAAGACCAATGCTATGGCAACTAAATGAATTTTTTGATGCCGAATTTTTTGAAACTAAATATATGGTTTACGTAACTAGGTAAAGGCTAGTATCAAGATGTTAGATGATTAGAGGTAAGATAAAAAGATGTAATTTTTTAAGAAATTAGATTAGTTAAATAATAAACAATTCAACAATAAAACAATCCCAACATTACAATAAAAAATGCAATTTACACTTAGCCATACAGACCCTCATAGCAAAGCCAGAGCCGGAGTAATTACTACAGATCATGGAGAAATTCAAACACCTATATTTATGCCTGTGGGCACTGTAGGCAGTGTAAAAGCTGTCATGCAAGAGCAATTGATGAATGATGTAAAAGCACAAATTATTTTGGGCAATACCTATCATTTGTATTTGCGCCCCGGTTTAAAAATTATGCAAGAAGCTGGTGGCTTGCACAAATTTAATGGTTGGACCAAACCTATACTTACAGATAGCGGCGGCTACCAAGTATTTAGCCTTAGTGGCACACGAAAAATTAAAGAGCAAGGTGTAGAATTTCGTAGCCATATAGATGGTAGCAAACATTTATTTACACCAGAAAGTGTAATGGATACACAACGCATCATTGGTGCAGATATCATCATGGCATTTGACGAATGCACACCCTACCCTTGCGGCTATAAATATGCTAGAGAAAGCATGGAAATGACACATCGTTGGTTGACGCGTTGCTTCAATCGCTTCAACGAAACGCAACCTTTGTATGGCTATCAACAAAGTTTATTCCCGATTGTGCAAGGCAGTACTTACAAAGATTTGCGCACACAAAGCGCAGAATTTGCATCGCAGTTTGGCGCAGATGGTATTGCAATTGGTGGACTTAGCGTAGGCGAACCTGATGAGGAAATGTATGAAATGTGCGAGCATGTTTGCAATATTTTACCTACAGATAAACCAAGGTATTTAATGGGTGTAGGCACGCCAATTAATATATTAGAAAACATTGCATTAGGTGTAGATATGTTCGACTGTGTAATGCCTACCCGCAATGGTAGGAACGGTATGCTATTTACTACCAAAGGCATTATTAATATCAAAAACAAAAAATGGGAAAATGATTTTAGCGCTATAGATGATGGCTTAGATTGTTTTGCAAGCAACAATTATTCTAAAGCTTATTTGCGCCATTTATTTGTTGCTAACGAAATTTTAGGATTACAAATTGCAAGCATTCAAAATCTTTCGTTTTATTTACACTTAGTTACGCAAGCCAGAGAACAAATCATTGCAGGTACATTTACTGCATGGAAAAACAAAATGATTCCTGTTATTGGACAGCGTTTGTAGACAATGAAAATATTAGACAAATACATATTTCGTAATTTTATTTATACAGTCATTTTTGTATTGTTTGTATTATCTATTATAAGTGTGGTGATAGACTACACAGAAAAAGTAGATTCATTTGTAAGCAAGCATGTACCTGGCAAGGAAATTCTTGGCTATTATTTTTCTTTCATTCCTTTTATTACAGCATTTTTATTTCCAATATTTGTGTTTATTGCTGTTATATTTTTTACTACAAGGCTTACCGCCAAAAGCGAAATTATTGCTATGCTCAATAGTGGCATGAGCTTCAATCGCTTTCTCTATCCATACATTTGGGGCGGTGTTTTATTTAGTGGCATTTTACTTTATGCCAATCATGTTTGGATTCCATTGGCCAATAAAAAACGGATTGCTTTCGAAAACAAATACATTACTTTCAATCCTATTAAGTCTGGGGCAGATATGCATTTCAGAATTTCTACTACAGAATTTATTTACCTAAAAGGTTATAATCCCAAAGGCAACGATGGCTATAATTTTTGCTACGAGGTAATAGAAAATCATCAGCTAAAAAGAAAGCTTTGGGCAGAAACCATTAAATGGGATAGCCTAAAAAGACAGTGGAACCTCAATGCCATACAAGAGCGCACTTGGAATGGCGATGCCGAAACTTACAAAACCTACCCTACCCTACAACGCAAATTTGGATTTACTCCTGCCGATGTGGTAGAAGTAGTAGAACAAAAGCAAGCAATGACCAGCGAAGAGCTGCGAGCATTTATTGCTAGAGAACAACACAAAGGCAACCCCGCATTAAACGTGTACAAAGTAGAGCTGTATCGCCGTAGTGGTGCGCCTTTCAGTGTATTTATTCTTACCATTATTGGTGCATGTATGGCTAGTTTTAAAGTACGCGGCGGCAGTGGTTTACATTTAGCATTAGGTATTTTAATAAGTGGAGCTTATATTATTTTTATGCAATTCAGCACCACCTTTTCCATCAAAGGCACACTTAGCCCATTGGTTAGTGTTTGGATTCCAAATGCGCTTTTTGCTGGATTGGCGTATTGGATTTATAAAAAATATAAAGGGTAGAAAAATCCTTCCTCAATCCCTTATCAACATTACCAATATCACTTATTAAAAGTGTGTTACTGCGCCTAAGAGATGCACAATTTTATTTACATTTGTAATCCACATTTTTAAATACACAATACATACATACTATGGGTCAACTAAAAGACAGGTTTAAGGTAATAGCAGATGCATCTAACGAAGAAATTAAAGCCATTTTAAAAGAGCATGGCGAGAAAAAAATTGGAGAAGTAACCCTTGCGCAAGCATATCAGGGTATGCGTGGCATTTTGGGTTTAATTACAGAAA
>CAIXQW010000180.1 GCA_903921675.1 uncultured bacterium
CAATAAAAGTTTATCTTATTTAGATATTCTTTTCGAAAACAGAAACAAAGCTTATGGCAGCTACGAGTTAAGAAAAAATTATTCTTCTCGTTTAAAAAATGCAATGGTAATTTTAATTACATTATTTGGCATATTATTACTTGCTTCTAAAACAGAAAAAGGGACTGCTGAAATTGAAATTAAACCTAAAAATACAAGAGGACCAATTATTTGTACTACTGTAGTTGTAATTGCTAAGCCAAAGCCTCCAAAAAATCCTACTACAAAAGCTAATCTGCCAAAAACACCAAAGGTTACATTACCTAAGGTTCCGCATTTAACAATCCCTAAAATAGTTGCCAATCAACTTGTAACCGCACCTGCTATACAACAACCTGTAGTTCCCAACCCAATTGCTGCAAATAATACTACAAGTGCATTAATTAGTACTCCTACTTCTGAAACTCCAGGTAATGCTACACCAAATAATGGAAAACCTACATTTGGAAATGAAGGAGGAAGTGCCACTAATAAAAACAACGGCATTGCATCTACTGTAGATCAGGCTCCTGCATTCCCTGGCGGAGAGGTGGCTCTTACTGCTTTTTTAAACAAACACCTAGAATACCCAGAAGAAGCAAAGGCGAATGGTGTAGAAGGAACTGTTATAATAGAATTTGTGGTAGATGAAGATGGTGCAATTCGGCAAATTAGAAGCGATAATAAAGAATCTTATGGCATTGTAGCAGAAGGCAAGCGGGTAGTTGGGATGATGCCAAAATGGCAACCAGGTATGGTAGCAGGGAATCCAGTAAAATGTTATTTTTCTGTGCCAATAGTTTATGAATTAAGTGATCTACAATAATATTTTATTATTCCATTTAATTATTTATTATTAATTGGAAAGAAAACCCATCCAAATTCGGCTGGGTTTTTCTATGCAATAGAATAATGGATACGCTAACTTTTTTTTTACCAAAATTTATTTCATTTCTGAATATCTTTTTAAGGAAATCGGTTATATTTTTTCTATATTTACCAGTTACAAAACACTAGTAAGCAAGTGAGACTGAAATCATTAGAAATCAAGGGATTTAAATCCTTTGCAGATAAAACCGTAATTAATTTAGATAACCAAATCACAGGTATTGTAGGACCCAATGGCTGTGGTAAAAGTAATATTGTAGATGCCATTCGTTGGGTAATTGGTGAGCATAAAATTCGTCAGTTGCGTAGTGATAATCTAGAAGATTTAGTATTTAATGGAAGCAAAAGCCGCAATGCTAGCGGCTTGGCAGAAGTATCCTTAACTTTTGAAAACACTAGAAATTTATTACCTACAGAGTTTAATACAGTTACTATTTCCCGTAAATATTATAAGAATGGAGAAAGTGAGTATCGTTTGAATGATGTTAATTGTCGATTGAAAGATATTACCAATCTATTTTTAGATACTGGTGTTAGTACAGATAGTTATGCTATCATCGAGTTAGGAATGGTAGATGATATCATTAAAGATAAAGAAGGTAGCCGCCGCAGAATGCTAGAACAAGCTGCTGGAATTTCTATCTATAAAACC
>CAIXQW010000181.1 GCA_903921675.1 uncultured bacterium
GGTTGCACTTTTTGCTTTTATCGTAAATTATAGTAATGGTCAAGGGACCCCAGTTCCTGTAAATTGGGATTTGACACTTAAATTTGACTCTCTTACAAATATTTATACAGTGTA
The DNA here is from genome assembly GCA_903921675.1 of uncultured bacterium. Lineage (GTDB taxonomy): Bacteria > Bacteroidota > Bacteroidia > Chitinophagales > Chitinophagaceae > CAIXQW01. Next base: position 115 of record CAIXQW010000181.1, read on the forward strand.
TGGTATACCTGATACTACTTTTGTAGGGGTAAACGGTTGGTCTATGGCTACAGCCCAAATTACTGTTTTATTGCCAGATTCATTGCCCGACAATCCACTTGTAATTACTTCTTACAACTTTGGAGGATGGAGTGAGCAAGACAATTGTTTTAATGGAATAAATGGAGGAGGGTTTGATTATCATGCAATTTTTACTAATGGTCAAAATAAACCAATTTACAAAGATTCAATCATGAAATTCTTTTCATTTACAATTCCTCAGCAATGCAGAAACTTTGTTAGATTATTTAGAAATAATGCCGAAGTATATAGTTTCGCTTCTGGAAGCGTTGCTACATTAAGTGCTGATAATATGGACCCTTGTAATACATTTAGTGATTATAATAACTCAATTGTAAATGGTACAATCAATAATACAGAAACGTATAGTATAAATCAAAATAATTATGGTTGGAATTGCGGAACATTCCCATCGGCTCCACTAAGTACTCTAATGAAAGATATTAATGCTAAAGTTATAGATTGCCACTCATTCATTACTTGGGAGTCGCTAAACGAAAAAGAAGTTCTAGGATATGCTATGATGGCATCAAAAGACGGTAGTAGTTTTACTGAAATTGGTTATATTGACGCTAAGGGCATTGCAAATCATTATAGCTTTGAACAAGTAAACCCATCTACTGGAGTAAACTATTATAAAATATTGATTAAAAAGAATAACGGCTCTGTAGAGTACTCAAATGTAGTAAAAGTAAATGTATATTGCAATGGTGTACATTATGCAACAGCATTTCCAAACCCAGCACAAAACCAAATTGATTTTGTAATCAACACTGGTTCTCAAGACGAAAATTCTGAAGTAAAAGCACAGGTATTAGATATGTTGGGGAATGTAGTAATGGAACAAAGAGCAACTATTGCTGATAGTAAATTGAATATTCGTTTTAATATTCAATCATTAGCAAATGGCAATTACATGATTCGCTATCAAAATGAAAGGATGGCTTACAATGGTGTAATAAAATTTGCAAAAGGAGCTAAATAAGATTTTTATTAATTAAAGATAAAAAATAGGCTTGCATAAATGCGAGCCTATTTTTTTATATAATTTATTGTCAAATTGCTTACCCTACCACATTTATCATTTTTCCTTTTACGAATATAAATTTCTTCACTTCTCTGCCTTCTAACCATTTTTGTACAATTTCATTTTTTAGCACTTCTGCTTGAACAGCTTCTGCACTTGCATCAAAAGCAAACTCCATTTCCGTGCGTGCTTTTCCATTGATGGCAATAGGGTAGAGGAAAGTGTTTTCTACTAAATAGCTTTCATTGCATTTCGGGAATTGAGCATCTAAAATGCTTGTAGTATTGCCTATTGCATGAAACAATTCTTCTGTAATATGTGGAGCAAATGGCGCTAACGTAATTAATACAGCTTCTAAAATTTCTTTTTTTGTACAATTCATTGCAGCTAATTCGTTGGTAACTATCATGAATTGCGCAATAGAAGTATTGAAAGAAAAATGCTCCATATCCCAAGTAATTTTTTTGATATGTTTGTGAAGTGTTTTTAATTCTTCATTTGTAGCAGCATCACTGGTTATTTTCAATTCGCCATTATCTGTATAAAACAATCTCCAAAATTTTCGTAAAAAACGATGCACCCCTTCTATACCTTTTGTATCCCATGGTTTACTCAATTCTATTGGTCCCAAAAACATTTCATACATTCTAAAAGTGTCTGCACCATATTTGGTAATAATATCATCAGGGTTTACAACATTGTATTTGCTCTTGCTCATTTTTTCAAATGCAGTGCCGCAAATATATTTACCATCTTCCAATTCAAAAGTTGCAGTTGTATATTCTGCTCGCCATTCTTTAAATTTTTCAATATCTAATTCTAAGTTGTCGCAAATATTTACATCTACATGCAAAGCGTTAGTTACATAGTTGTCTTTCAAACCAAAAGATACAAAATGGTTGGAGTCTTTTACTCTATACACAAACCTGCTACTACCTCCAATCATTCCTTGATTGATGATTTTTTTATATGGTTCGTCAAAACTAATTTTTCCTAAATCAAATAGAACTTTGCACCACATTCTACTATACAATAAATGCCCAACTGCGTGCTCTGCACCACCTATATATACATCTACTTGGTTCCAATAGTCTGTTGCTTCTCTGCTTGCAAATTCATTTTCATTGTTAGGGTCTGCATAGCGCAAGTAATACCAGCTGCTGCCTGCATAGCCTGGCATGGTGTCTGTTTCGCGCAATCCATCTGCTGTTTGCACCCATTCTGTAAGGTTGGCCAATGGGCCTTTGCCATTTGGTCCGTGGCTATAAGTTTCTGCATGAGGCAATTGCACTGGTAATTCTTTTACTAGTTTTGCAATGCCATCATTGGTATGAATTATTGGAAAAGGTTCCCCCCAATAACGCTGCCTACTAAAACCTGCATCTCTAAATTTATACATTGTTTTTGCAGTGCCAATAGTTTCGGCTTCTATTTTTTTTATTGCTGCGTGTATTGCATCTTTTGCTTTTAATCCATTTAAAAAATCGCTAATGCAAAGCGTTACATTTTTATCTGTACAAGTATTTTCAGCAATATCTACTCCTTCAAAAATATTTGGTATTGCTATATTAAAATGCTTTGCAAATTTATAATCGCGCTCATCACCAGCAGGCACAGCCATAATTGCTCCTGTGCCATAGCCAGCCAATACGTATTCGCTAATCCAAATAGGAATTTCTTGTTTTGTAAATGGATGCATTGCATAAGCACCAGTAAAGCAACCAGATATTTTTTTATCTGCCATGCGTTCTATTTCGCTGCGGCTACTTACATATTTTTTATATTCCGCAATGGCTTGTTGTTGCTCTGCAGTAGTAATAGTATCAATCAAATCCAACTCAGGTGCCATCACCATAAAGCTAACACCGAAAATAGTATCAGGCCTTGTGGTAAATATCCTGATAGTTTTATTTTCATCTGCTAATTCTTCATTGTTGATTGCAAATTGAATTTCTGCTCCCACGCTTTTGCCAATCCAATTGCGTTGCATTTCTTTTAAGCTTTCAGGATATTGTAAAGCATCCAATCCATCCAATAATCTTTCTGCATAATTGGTAATGCGCAAAAACCATTGCGTCATCAATCTACGCACTACAGGATGATTGCCTCTTTCACTTACACCATTCACTACTTCGTCATTTGCCAATACAGTACCTAAAGCCTCGCACCAGTTTACATAGCTCTCTGCTTGGTAAGCCAATCGATATTGCATCAATGTATCTTGCTGTTGCTTTTGAGAAAAACTATTCCAATCAGCAGTACTTATTTGTTGATAGCCTGTAGTAGAAAATTTTTCTATTAAACTAGTAATTGGTTCTGCTTTGTTTGAGTTTGGATTGTACCAAGCTTCAAACAATAAACTAAAAATATGTTGTGTCCATTTGTAATAGCTTGGGTCGCTAGTGCGCACTTCTCTATCCCAATCAAAACAAAATCCAATATTATCTAATTGACTTTTGTATCTAGCAATATTTACTTCAGTAGTTTTGGTAGGATGTTGCCCAGTTTCTATAGCGTATTGCTCAGCTGGTAATCCAAAGCTATCAAAACCCATAGGATGCAATACATTAAAGCCATCCAACCTCTTGTATCTCGCAAAAATATCGCTAGCAATATAGCCCAATGGGTGCCCTACATGCAGCCCTGCTCCACTCGGATACGGAAACATATCTAATACATAAAATTTAGGTTTTTTTGTATCGATTTCTACATGGTAAGATTTATTTTCTTTCCAATATACTCTCCATTTATTTTCTATTTCCGTAAAATTATATTCCATTACCTAAAAATGTATGTTTATTATATTTGCAAGCTATTGCTTGGTTTGCAAAAATGCTGAAAAAAGCGCGATGTACCAACTTGTTTTTCATTATCTAAACAATTGTAACACAAGAAGATTCAATATCTAAATGATAAAACTATGTGAACATCTAAGATTATATCAATAGTAGAATCGGCGGTATAAAAAAGTTTTTTTATATTTGAACAATTAAATCAAATATGTCTGAAGTAAAAGTAAGTGCAGGTAAAAATAAAAAGGGTGGAGTGAATTATGTTTCCGCTATTTTGGGTGTGGCTACTGTATTGCTGTTATTGGGCATTTTGGGCTGGATAGTTATTAATACTAGGCAGTTGAGTAAAAGCTTTAAGGAAGCTGTTCAGGTAGAAGTGCAATTGAATGACAATACTAGAGATGAAATGGGCAGGCAATTAATGGAAGTATTAAAGCAGCACGAATTTACCAAAAGTGCTGAGTTTATCAATAAAGACCAAGCAGCGAAAGATTACCAATTGATGAACAACGAAAAATTTGATCAGGTTATTGAAATTAATCCATTGTACTCGTCTATCATTTTGCATTTAAACGAAAATTACATCAATAAAGATAGCTTGGTGCGCATCAAAGATTTTATTATGAAAAGTAATATTGTGCGAGATGTAGACTATAAGCCAACCCTAGTAGACCTAATGAATAATAAGGTAAAAACGATTGGTGCTGCTATATTAGGTATAAGTGCTTTGCTGATAATGTTGGTAATATTTATGATAGACAATACTATTCGTTTGGCTATGTATAGCAATCGCTTTTTAATAAAAACTATGCAAATGGTGGGTGCTACAAGATGGTTTATTTCAAAGCCTTTTACTATGCGTGCTGTTGCAAATGGTTTGATAAGTGCCATAATCGCAATATTGGGTGTTGTGTTGATACATAATTTATTAGAGAAATTTTTACCAGAATTAAAAGGTTTAGCAAACAATCAAGCAATGTTTTTATTATATGCCATTATTATAATACTTGGGGTGGCTATTAGTACATTTAGCACACATCGCAGTGTAATTAAATATTTGAAAACAAGTTTGGATGATTTGTATTAATATTGCAAAACGAAAAATTATTAATTTTATAAATACATAGAAATGTCAAAAGTAATTAGTCCTAATACACACAATAATACTGCAAAAGCTCCTAGCGCTGCAACGGTAGCCCCTAAGGTAGCTAGTAGTGCTATCAAAAGCTTACCTGATAATCAAGAAACTTATATGTTTGGTAAAATGAATTATCAAATAATGATTGGAGGATTAGTATTGATTGCACTTGGCTTTATTTTAATGGCTGGTGGTAGAAGTGAAGACCCGCATGTATTTGATTATAAAGAAATTTATAGTTTTCGCAGAATTACTTTAGCACCAGTATTAGTAATGCTTGGATTTATTGTAGAAATTGCAGCCATTATGTGGATGCCTAAAGAAGTGCAAAACTAATTTTAAAAAATAGTAAAATAAAAAGTCACACGAATGCGTGTGATTTTTTTTGCGGTTAAAACAAGTATCAAAACCATTATTCAAAAATTATACAATTTATTCAATGACAATTTTTCAAGCCATCATCATTGCTATTATAGAAGGAATTACAGAATTTTTACCAATAAGTAGCACAGCGCACATGCGTATTGCAGAATCATTAATGGGTTTAAGCGAAACAGATAGCTTTACAAAATTATTTACTATTGTTATTCAACTTGGAGCAATATTAAGTGTGGTAGTTATTTATTGGCGTAAATTTTTGGATGTAAAAAATCCAATGTTTTTTGCAAAAATTGGCTTAGCTACTATACCTGCATTAATATTTGGAAAATTATTTAATGACAACATTGATGCAATAATGGAAAAACCAATGATAATTGGCATCATCATGTTGGCAGGTGGGGTATTGTTATTGTTTGTAGATAGTATTTTTAAAAACCCAACGATAGATGACGAAAATAAAATTTCTGTGCAAAAGGCATTTTTTATTGGATGTTTTCAATGCTTAGCCATTTTATTTCCTGGTTTTAGTAGAAGCGCTGCTACTATTATTGGAGGTATGAGTATGAAGATAAGCAGAAGTGCTGCTGCAGAGTTTTCTTTTTTCTTGGCAGTGCCTACCATGCTTGCAGCTACTGGTTACAAACTATATAAATATTTTAAAGAATCCGTAAATGGGTTTACTAGTGAGGAAATAACATTAATTACAATAGGCAATGTTGTAGCATTTATAGTAGCATTACTTGCCATTAAATTCTTTATCGCTTTTTTGAAAAAATATGGTTTTAAAATGTGGGGAGTTTACAGAATAATCGTAGGGATTATTGTTGTCATATTATGCCTAAGTGGTAATATGTAATAATTGAATTTCAGAATAATTGAGTTTTTGCAAGATGATTAAATCTTCAAATTAATTTTTTAAATATTGAATTGCAGAAACATCTTCTTCTATCACACCTCTTTCTTTCCAAACATCTAATAGCAAATTAAATAAGCGATGTTCAGATTTCAATAAAATATCATCCGCTAAAATCATTTTTTTTGAAATTTTAATAATGTCTAATCTTTCTTGATGGCTAGCATCCAAATAATATTGCTCAACACACTTCAAAAAATGTTCTTCCCATTGGCTATGATGCAGCTCGCTTATTATTTCCATTTCATTATCTAAATCTACTCTAAAAGGAAATTCATTTGCAAGCCAATCTCTAATTACTAAATCTTCATTTACATGAAAAACAAAATCTACAGCACTTAATATCATTAAAATATGATAGCCAGAGATTGTTTTATTCATTTTTAGTTTTGCCATGATTATTACTTTTTATTTGTAAATAATTATTGATGAGATGTAATAATTAATTCAATATCTGTGTGTTTGATATTAAATTTTTTACCAAGGCTCCTACTAGTTAAAGTGCCTTTGTATAAATATACACCATGCCTTAATCCTTTTTTGTGATACACCATGCCATCGCAACCTCCTAGCTTGCTACATTCTAATATTAGTGGCATTAATATATTACTGATGCTATTGCTTGCAGTTCGCGCCACACCGCTCGGTATATTGGGAACACAATAATGCACCACATCATATTTTTTGAATGTAGGATGTTCATGTGTAGTAATTTCGCTAGTTTCTACACAACCGCCACAATCAATACTTACATCTACTATCACACTTCCACTCTTCATATTGCTCACCATATCTTCGCTTACCACAATTGGTGTAATGCCATTCTTAGGTTTTAATGCACCTATTACAATATCTGCTTGGTATAAATCTTTTGCAAGTTCTGCAGGATCTAATACAGAAGTACTGCAATATTGACCAAGGTGTCTTTGTAAGCGCATTAATTTATAGATATTATTATCATACACTTTTACTTGTGCACCAATTCCTTTTGCTATTCTTGCAGCAGTTTGTGCTACCACACCTGCACCTATGATTACAACTTGCGTTGCAGGCACACCGCTTACACTGCCTAATAAAATACCTTTTCCTCCATGAATATTACTTAATAATTGCGCCGCCATATTTATAGCATACACACCAGCTATTTCACTCATGCTTCGCACAATAGGGTAGTAGCCAGCATCATCTTGTATACTGCCCAATGCTATGCCAATTATCTTTTTCTCTTGCAGTTTTTTTATACTTTCTAAATTAAGGCTAGGCATATGTATTGGTGAAATTACCATTTGATTTGGCTGGCAATAATTTGCTTCTTCATCGCTAATGGGTGCAGTTTTAATAATAATATTTGCCGAAAATAATTCTTTCTTATCGTAGCAAATTTTTGCCCCTGCTTCGCTATAATCGTTGTCAAAATAAAACGCATTTGCACCAGCATTATGCTCTACCCACACTTGGTGTCCATTATTTACTAATACACTTACTGCGCTTGGAGTTAGCGCAACTCTTTTTTCTGGAAAATCCTCTTCGCGGGGTATGCCAATAAACATACTTTCTTTCTTAGGAACTATTTCCAACGTTTCCTCTAATGGCAAATAACTGAAAGATGCGGTAATATTAGGTTTTTTCTTCTGTTCCATTGTGTACAAAATTATTAGGATGATCAATTTAGTTAGGCATCTCTTACAAATTTAATACTAAACCATCATAAGCCAAAGCAATTGATGTAGGAAGTTTTTGGTTCACTTCGTCATGCAATCCTAATTGATGGCTAATATGAGTAAGATAGATTTGTTTAGCTGTTGTAGTTTGTGCAATAGCAATTGCTTCTCCTACAGTAAAATGGCTAATGTGTTTTTCCCATCGCAATGCATTTATTACTAAATATTCTGTGGTTGCTATTTTTTTTAACTCACTTGGGCTTATATAATTTGCATCTGTTATATAGGAAAAGTTGGCTACTCTAAATCCTAAAACTGACATTTGATGATGCAATAAAGCGATGGGAGTTATTGTAATATCTCCAATTGTAAATTTATTTTCTGGAGTTATCGTATGCATTTCTACAAGTGGAATGCCAGGATACTTTTCTTCTGCAAAAATGTAAGAAAATTCTTTTCGCAATGCATTTTGCGTTTCTTCTGTGGCATAAATTGGCATATCTTTTTCCTGAAAATAATTAAATGCTCTAATATCATCTAAGCCTGCTACGTGGTCTTTGTGGCTATGCGTAAATAAAATAGCATCTAATTTTGTTACATGATTGCGCAACATTTGCTGCCTAAAATCTGGCCCAGTATCTATTACAATAGTTGTGTTTTCTGTTTCTATTAGTACGCTACATCTAAGTCGATTGTCTTTTGAACTGGAGCTATTGCACACATTACAAAGGCAAGCTATTACAGGAACGCCTTGACTAGTGCCAGTGCCTAATAAAGTAATTTTCACAACTATATATTTATATTATGCAATTGGAGTTTTCATTAATTCTTGGTAGAACAATTTGCCTTCGGTACTTAATGTTTCAGTATCTACCTTAATAGTTGGAACTATTTCTAACAATACATTTATTCTGCTTTCTACAGTCAAAAATTTATTAACGACTGCTATCTTTCTGTCTTCTAAAATACAATAACCGCTATTGAAATTACCTTTTTCGTAACGGGTGATATAACCCATCTCTTCTAATAAAGACTCAATTTTTTTTAATGTTTGCGGCGTATATTTAAATGACATATTTTTGCGTTATATATATTATGGCTAAGGTAAAAAATATAATACAGTTGTACATCATTTGTTTGTTTTGTTTTTCCACAAGCAATGCAATAGCTCAGAGTGATTATGAAAAGTTACAACA